>JBFYPP010000121.1:0-6052 GCA_041303255.1 Chitinophagia bacterium
ACAGATGCAATTGATGAAACTATAATCATTAGAAAAATGCTCTGGAAGACAGGCAAAGGGATGCTCATCAATTCTTCGTACTATAAAAACAAACAATTACTAAACAACATCACTGAGAAATTCAGCTGGTCAATCGAATAATTAATGAACCACAACAACTTCCTCCCCATTCAAGCTACTTTACCAAATGCCCCTGGCATCTATAAGTACTTTGATACAGAGGAGGCACTAATTTATATAGGCAAAGCTAAAAATATCAGAAAAAGGGTAAGTTCCTACTTCACAAAAAGCAACCATTCTTTCAAAACCAATGAATTGGTAAAAAGAATAGCGCGCATAGAATTTACAATAGTAAAATCAGAGCACGATGCGCTACTCCTTGAAAATGCATTGATCAAAGAATTCAAACCAAAATACAACATTGAATTAAAAGACGATAAAACTTACCCATATATAGTGATTAAAAAAGAACCTTTCCCTAGGGTTTTTTTAACCAGAAGAAAAATCAATGATGGCGCAGAATATTTGGGACCCTATACGTCTGCAATTAAAGCAAGAGCCTTGCTCACCTTCATCAAATTGCATATTCCATTAAGAACTTGTTCTCTTAACTTGGCGGATTCAAATATCACCAAGGGAAAATACAAAGTTTGTTTAGAATACCATCTTGGTAATTGCAAAGGTGCGTGTGTAGGACTACAAACACAAAGCGATTACCAGGAAGGGGTTGCCCAAATCAAGCACATTCTCAAAGGAAATCTTGCAGGCGTTATAGAAAAATACAAACAGGAACAACAATCGCTGATTGAAAAAATGGCGTTTGAAAAAGCAGAATTGATTCAGCAAAAAGTCAATGCCCTAAAAAATTATCAGGCAAGCTCCGCTGTGGTTAGTCCCAAGCTTGGCGACTTAGACGTTTTTGCAACAGCAAGATTTGAACAAAAAATTATCGTTAGCTACCTGGCCATTAGAAATGGTACGATATCAAATTCAGGAAACAAGACTTATGCGCTAGCCTTAGAGGAAACAGATGAAGATGTGCTTTCAGCAGCCATTGTAGATATCCAAACACTATACAATAGCCATACCACCGCATTGGTACTCCCGATTGCAATTGAATTTGGATTTGAAAACTTCACAATGACCATTCCCAAAGCAGGTGAGAAAAAAAAGCTGCTAGACATGGCAAAAACCAATGCAGATTACCATGCACTGGAACTGAAAAAACAGAAAATGCTGCACCTCAGCAACAATGAAGGAGCACAAGACCAGCTACTTGAGAAAACACAACAGGCCTTGTCTTTGACTAACCTACCCAAACATATTGAGTGTTTCGACAATTCCAATTTTCAAGGTGCCTATCCGGTTTCTGCCATGGTTTGTTTTAAACAAGGTCTACCAAGTAAAGCCGACTATAGACACTTCAATGTAAAGACAGTAGAAGGCATCAACGATTTTGCCACCATGAAAGAGGCAGTTGGTAGGAGATACGAAAGATTAAAAAAAGAAAATGCTCCCCTACCCGATTTGGTGATCATCGACGGAGGTAAAGGACAATTAAGTGCTGCATTAGAGGCGATTGAGGAACTGGGACTAAAAGGCAAAATGACCTTGGTAGGATTGGCAAAAAATGTTGAAGAGCTCTTTTTTGCTGGCGACCAGGAATCACTCAAATTAGATTACAATGGGGAAGTTTTAAATTTCATCCGAAGAATACGTGATGAAGTACACCGATTTGGTGTTAGTTTTCACCGGGCTAAAAGAAGTAAGGGGACCTTCAAAAATGAATTGGAGGAAATTGAAGGCATAGGCAATAAAACTGCAAATGATTTACTGACTCACTTTAGATCAGTATCCAATATAAAAAAAGCAAATGCAGAAGACCTGGCGGCTATTGTAGGAAATAAAAAAGCCAAATTAATTTCAACACATTTTAATAAATAAAAAAGAGAGCTGCAAGCAACTCTCTTCAAGATTTTATCATTTTGAAACTAGTATGACCAAAGATCTTGTTCGAAATTGAAAATTTTGTTTTTGATGTTCTCACCTTCCAACAACCTTAAAATATCATCCTTGAGGTACTGCTTGATAAACAAATCGTATGGATTATCAATTGTTGATTTAACAATATTGCTGGCGAAATAGCGACTCTCAAACAATTCCTCCCAACTCATTTTCCCGCCAAAATTCTTGCCATTGTACACTTCGTACAAAGAAAGAATTGGACGAAAATCAGGATAGTAAATCCAGAAGATAGGAGACTCCCCAAGCACATTTCCAGCATCATCTACATATGTTTTGATAGGTGCGATTCCCAGAATGCGGGTATGCATTCTAGACGACTCCTTATCAAAAACCCACTCCTCTTTTAACCTGAACTTTACAATATCATCAGGGTTGAACTCGCGGCATACTAAGGAATCTTTATAAATCCCTTTTGAACCACTTGGGTCTTTTGCCCAATCTAGCACCTGAACAGAATCACATTTACCAGAAATCACCTCACCTACTCTTGCAACCGTCATTGGTGTGGTGAACCTGTCATCAACATTAGGGTCAAACGCAGTAACATCTCCCTTCCTTACAGCCCTAAGTAAAATATTGATGAAACGTTGGTTTCCATTATCATCTTCCGCCTTATACCTGAAAGCCAGATTCATTTTCTCTCTGATATCAATTTCTCTCCAAACACGCTCGCGGTACCAAGCATCGTCTTCACGAATATGCTCATAGGCAAGCGGAGTTCTGCTCTTTACCAAATTGCGATCGATGGCTGCATCAGGACGTAAAGAAATCCTAAGAGAATCAAATGCAAATGGATCTTTTACAGCAACCACTGGCTTAACTGTGTCCTTAACAGGCACATTAAACCCAGCATCTACTACTTGTGTATTCACTGCCTCTGCTTTTGGCTTTGGCGACTGTTTAGAACTGGTTTTCTTGGTTGGTACAGACTTCTTTTTTGCCTGTGCTTGAGCATCAGCAAAAAAAAGTGAAAGAGCTGCAACCAAAAAAACTGAACTTATCCATTTACTATTCATACCCTTGGGTTTATACTATTTATTTCAAATTGTAAGAAAGACCAGATGAAAGTACCCTTGTACGTCCATCAGGACCTTTAACTGTGATATCAGTGATTGCTACCAAAGAACCAGGCTTTAGCTTATTAATTAAAGTTGCAGCACCACCAGACCACCTTGCACCCTTGTTTTCAACAGGGGCATAATCAGGTATATCAGCGCTCAGAGCACCCACCCTATAACTTATTACTTCGAAAGGTGCATCAAATTCAGAATCTTCCAATTTAGCAATAACACCCCCCATCGCCTTAAAGGAAGCCGAAGGAACAGCACCTGCTTTAAGGTTACCAACATATGCGGTTGGGTTAGGCAATTGCTTTACCCTGAAAGCAACTTTGCCCGCCGCTTTTCCTTCCACCAAAACAGTAACAGTATGATCACCGTAAGAACCTGCTGAAGGCTTAGCTATGTATTGATTACCACTTGTTTTTGAAATTGCACCACCGCTAAATTGAGCAGCTACTTTTTCACTTCCTGCGCCAGCTGTAATTGTAAGCGGATTATCTACACCGATATACAAGACATTCATTTTATTTGCAGAAACAGCAACACCCGCCGCTGCACCAACCGTATAATCCACCTTCTTTGAAATTGATTTCATCTCCCCTGTGTTGGGATCAATAAACTTCACAGTAACATTCATACTTCGTGAACCGGTAGCACCAACATTGAATTTTGATTCTGCAACACCATTAGAATTAACAGCGATACTTCTACCATCAATGGAAACTTCAGGCTTCACGTTGGAATTGAATGCACCAAGACCTGCAACTACAGTCATTTCTTCTCCCGGCATGAGATAGGTAGAACTGGTTCCAACCATTGGTTCGAACTTATCCATGATGAGTTTTACTGAACCCACTTGGTTCAAGCAAAAAGTAGCAGCAAGGTTCTCCGAATTTTTTATGTCATTTTGAAATTTACTCAAAATGGTTAGTGCCGCAATGGTAGGCGTCATGTTGAAATAACTACTCACCCAGTCCCTCAACTTATTTGAGGAGGTACCGTTACCGGCAGCAGATTTAGGCACTTCTAAACTCAAAGGAAATTCGTTGATGAGTTCTGTTTTTAACTCTGGATCAACAGCTAATACTTTATTCTTGTATTCTTCAAGCTTTTTGTAGAGAATTTCACCATTGTTTTTGGTATCGAAATACCTGGTGGCGGCATCTATATTGTCTTCCCTAAATTCTCCAGTAGCAACATCAAGATCAGATTCTATTTTGAGGTCTTGCTTTTGTTTTTCGATGAGGTCATATGCATCTTTGGCCAAAGCCCTAATTTCATCTGCTTTGGGTTTCCATTTGGCAGCTTTCTCCGAAGTCTTAGGATCTGCTAATAATTCGTCTAGCCCTTTATAAATTTCATTGTTCGAACCTGTAAGTACATGATTAGATTCTCTTAAGCTGTCATCCACAACCTTAAAAGCATTGAGGATTTCAGCAGACACATTCAAGGCCAACAGTGCGGTCAACACCAAATACATGATGTTGATCATTTTCTGCCGCGGATCTTTTGGTAGTGCCATATGATTGGAAAAATTTAAATGTTAGAATTCAATTGAACAGAAGATTAACCACGACCTTGCATAGCTGCAAGCATATTGCCATAGACACTGTTAAGACTACCCAAATTTTTTGCGAGAAGCGCAATTTGCTCTTGCGTTTTCTTGGCATCTTCAACACTGCCCTGCATAGATTGTGCTGCTCTGTTCAGGCTATCATAAAAAGCATTCATTGCTTTCAAATGGTTTCCTGAATCCTGCAATTCTGATTCATACATTTTATTTAAAGAACCGAGGTTCTTGGTAAGTGACTGAATTTGTTCATGGAAAGCTTTTGAACCTTCAGCAGCCTGATTAAAATGCTGAACTGAATGGGCTGCATTGGTATAAGCATCCTTCATTGTACCCAAAGCAACAGAAGCCTCTTTCGTTTTTCCAGCAAACTCATTGGTTACTTCAGCAACATTTGCCATTGAAGCAAATCCCTGAACAGTATTATTGAATTTTGAGAAACTCTCATTGAGTTGTTTGAGGTTATCTGGATTGATTTCTTTCTCTATCAATTTCTTTAATTCATCATTTGCAGGTGAAGGAGATCCACCTATTCCCCCTTTCTTCAATGCTTCAGCCACTTCAGCCATTTCGCCACCTGCAGGTGGTAAGAATGCGTAAATCAAGAAAATGAGCGCTTCTGTTAGTAATCCAACTGTAAGCATTACGTCTGCATACGATTTGTGTAGGATTTTTGCCCATGCACCAAAGATTACAACAGCAGCACCAACACTCACAACGCTGTTTATTATTTTTTCAAGTGACTTAGACTGAATGGCCATTTTTAAAAATTTAATGATGAAAGAGGAGTGGATTATTTATGTTTATTTTTTTAGCCTTGTTGGAGGAAGATCAATAACACAACGAAATCCTACATAAGATTTGGTAGTGTCTTGGTATTCATATCCCCTGGTACTGTTCTGCAAAAAGAAACCAACGTCTTTCCAACTGCCACCACGAACCACTTTTCTTTTCATTCTTGGAGGATCATTGTCTTTTGCGTTCATTCTGATGTCTGGATTCATATCATGCTGAAAGTTGTAGGCGCCTTCATAATACAAAGAAGATGTCCATTCTGCAACATTACCAGCCATGTTATACAATCCAAAATCGTTTGGCCAGTAAGCATCTGCCCTAACCGTGTAAAATCCACCGTCTTCAGGATAATTTCCTCTTCCTGGTTTAAAATTTGCCAATAAGCATCCTTTTTTATTGCGCAAATATGGACCGCCCCATGGGTAGGGTACCTGAGACCTACCGCCGCGTGCTGCATATTCCCATTCAGCTTCAGTTGGTAACCTGAAATCGGATTCAGTCATGCGTTTGTTCGCTTCCAAATAAGAATTCAAGTATTGGGTTCTCCATTCACAGAAGGCAGTGGACTGTTTCCAGTTTACACCCACAACAGGGTATCCTC
>JBFYPP010000122.1:0-5983 GCA_041303255.1 Chitinophagia bacterium
AATCACACTATAACTGCAGGTGCTTCTTATGAGAACCAGCGTGTAGGTAATATGTTCATGCCAGGTTCTCAGAGTTATTATATTTTCAGCTCACTGAATGATTTTGTTACTAATCAGGCGCCTGCTTATTATGCAAATACTTACTCATTGGTACCTGGACAAAAAGCGGTTTATTCAGCAGAATTGAAAATTGCACAGCTCGGCTTATACATTCAAGATGATGTAGCTGTTAATGACAATTTCAAATTGACTTATGGTGTTCGTTTCGATCGTCCAATTTATAATTCAACTCCTTTAGAGAATCCTAAAGTGACTGAACTTGTTTTTCCAGATGCGAATGGTTTACCAACCAATTACAACACTGGCGTTTGGCCTAAAAGCAGGTTCCTTATATCTCCACGTGTAGGTTTCCGTTGGGATGTTGAAGGAAACAAAGACCTTATCGTAAGAGGTGGTACTGGTATCTTTACTGGAAAAATTCCATTTGTTTGGTTAACGAATATTCCTACAAACAGTGGTATGTACCAATTTGGTGCTAACGTTAGAACTCCTGCTGCTTTGCAGAACTACAGGTTCAATCCAAATCCAGATGCTTACCTTTCTACCTTCCCTACAACTGCAGGAACTTCAGTACCTGCAAATATTGTAATGACTGACCCTAACTTTAAGTTCCCACAGATATTCAGAACGAACTTGGCATTTGACAAGCGCTTCGGTCAGGGTTGGTTGTTCTCTATGGAAGCCATCTATACCAAAGACCTCAATGCAGTTAGAATGAGGAATGCAAACGAAAAACCAACCAATGGAACCTTGACTGGCTCTGATTCAAGAGGTCGTTTTGCAGCTGCTGGTGACAGAAGACTTTACTCGAACGTTACCTCTGCTGTAATTCTTGAGAACACAAATAAAGGTGGTGGTTTTTCATTCACTTCGCAATTGTCTAAGTCGTTTGCAAACGGATTCTATGGATCATTCGCATACACTTTCACCACTTACAATGAAGTAACAAGTAATCCTGGATCACAAGCGAGCTCAGCTTGGAACAGCAATCCTAACGTAGGAACACAAAATGCACTAGAATTGTACAATAGTGCTTATGTCATCCCACACAGAATTATTGCTAACTTCTCTTACCGCAAAGAATACATCAAGCATTTGGCAACTACTTTCTCTTTGTTCTATGAAGGTGCTTCTCAAGGATTATTTACTTACACTGTAAATGGAGACTTGAACAATGATGGTAACTCTGTAGATTTGATGTACATTCCTAAGAATGCAAATGATATCATTTTTGTTCCTTCAACTGCATCTGCAACTTCTAATGTTTACTCTGCTCAACAGCAGTCAGACGCTTTCTTCCAGTTTGTAGAAAATTCCCCAAGCCTTAAGAAAAATCAAGGAAAATATGCACAAAGAAATGGCGCTTCTCTTCCTTGGTATGACAGGGTTGATGTGAAAATTTTACAAGACCTATTCACCAATATTGGTAAGCGAAGGAACACCATCCAAGTAAGCTTGGATATCTTGAACTTCACCAACATGATCAACAAAGATTGGGGTGTAATCAAAGCAACCACTGTAAGAAATCCATTGGTATTTGCTGGTTACAATCCTAGCGGTGCACCAACTTACAGAATGACCCAAATCAACAGAGCACTCGTTACTAATCCATTCCAAACTGTACAAAGTACAGCAAGTACTTGGGGTATGCAGTTCGGTGTTAGGTATATCTTCTAATCGACATTATCTCGATACAAAAAAAGAGCCCCCCGAAGTTTCGGGGGGCTCTTTTTTTATTGCTTCAGTAGTTGAATCTTTTCAGTAAAAGAAGTAATGCTCTCAGCGTCATCAACACTGAACGCTCCTATTCTCGTTCTTCTCAAAGACGATAAATGAGCACCACAACCCAATTCATTTCCGTAATCAAATGCTAAGCTTCTAATATAGGTGCCAGTAGTACATACTACCCTGAAATGAACCAATGGCAATTCCACTTTGGTAATTTCAAAAACGGAGATCGTGATTTTCCTGGGTTCCATTTTTACTTCAATTCCCTTTCTGGCTAAAATATAGGAAGGCGTACCTCCGTTTTTTATAGCAGAATGTGCTGGCGGAACTTGTAAAATCTCTCCTGTAAATGGCACAGTTGCTGCGATTAACTGTTCCATTGTAAAATGGTCAAACGGACCAACAGGTACGGGCTCAGTTTCTAAATCATAAGTAGGTGTGGTAGCGCCTAAAGTAATGGTACCCGTATACTCCTTTTCAGCCGCCATGTACTCATTGATCTTCTTGGTAAACTTACCAGTGCAGATGATTAACAAACCTGTTGCCAAGGGGTCTAAAGTTCCCGCATGCCCCACCTTGGGTATTCCTATCTGGGTTCTGATTTTCTTAACTGCATCGAAAGAGGTCCATTGTAGTGGTTTGTCAATCAACAAGACTTTCCCACTTGCAAATTCCTCCTTCCAAAGTTCTGGTTTCAAATTGTACATTTGTGCAAAGTTACGATGATCGGAGACAAATGGCACTGATACAACACAACGACGAAAAAATTCGATTTCAACAACAGGTTGATAATGCGCGCGATTATGTTCTTCCTTTCATAGAGCAGGCTTTTCAATTGGACAAAGATTGCCACGTACTAGACATTGGCTGTGGTGATGGCGGGGTGATGTTGCCATTTTTAGAAAGAGGAATCAGGTCCACAGGAATAGAATTGGATGAACAGAAATCGGATTTTGCTAAACAGTTTTTATCTACCTATATAGCATCGGGACAAGCAGAAATCATCAACCTGAATATCTACGAGGCTGAAGCACTTGAAAAATACAAGGCCCAATTTGATTTAATTATCTTGAAAGATGTAATTGAACACATCTTTGATCAAGATAGATTTATTCCCTATTTAAAACAGTTTCTAAAACCAGGTGGTCGCGTTTATTTTGGATTCCCGCCATGGTATATGCCACATGGTGGCCACCAACAAGTGTGCACGCATAAATTTCTTGCAGCACTTCCCTATTTTCATTTGCTGCCAGTACCGTTATACCGACTAATTTTAAAAGCATTTGGAGAGTCTGCACCGGTTATTAAAGAACTACTTGAAATCAAATCTACTGGTATCTCCATAGAAAGATTTGAAAGACTGGTGCTTAAAAACAACTATACCATAGAGGCCAAGAAACATTATTTGATCAACCCTATCTATAGGTTCAAATTTGGATGGAAGCCCAAGGAACAATACAACCTGGTTCAAAAAATTCCTTTCTTTAGAAATTTTCTTACTACCTGCGTTTACTACCTAATTAGAAAATAAAATTTTACTGCTTAACAAACTTAGCAAAAAGGTTGGCACCTGGGTCGGTCAACCTCACTTGATATATACCTGGAGGAAATGCAGTAACATTCACCTCACATTTGGCTTGTTGAAAATAGCCAGTCTTTATAATTTGTCCGTTTGAAGCTATAATTGCAAAATGTTTTCCTGTGTTATCAGATCCATTCAAAGCAATGCTGATGTTACCTGAAACAACCGGGTTAGGGTAAATCGAAACCTGCTTTTTTGTAGTCGAGGACGACTCCACTTGCGTATCGTTCCATGCTGAAGAGAGTCCCTTTGAAACCAGAAAAGTATTGCGTTTACCCGATGATGAAAACTGTGAGCGCATGGCTATTTTCTGACCTTCTGTAAACATACCCATGCTTGCGTCATTGGTGAAATCCATGAAGTTCATAAACATTTCACCATCTGCTGTTCCATTACAAGCAGTCAGCTTTGGAAAAACAGGGTCACCTGAATTACCACTGCGCTGTTTTGGCGTATCCTGAATACCGTCATCACCACATTGCTTATCACCCCACAAGTGCTGAAGACCAAGCCAATGTCCAACTTCATGCGTGAGTGTTCTTCCTTTGTGGTAAGGTGCACTGATCTTACCTGTAGTTCCGAAAGCATCATAACGAACCACTACACCATCTTTAGTAGGATCAGAACCGGGTAGAGAAGCATATCCAGATAAGCCAGGAACTGTATTACAAATCCAAACATTTAAATAGCTTTTGGCATCCCAAGGTTCACTACCGCCAAATGCAGAGGACTTAATTTTTTCGTCGTCTGACCACATCATCCTCGAGCTTTTCTTCCTAATAATACCATCTGAGACCCTTCCATTGGGGTCGGTCTTTGCCAGTTCAAAACGAATGTTGGCATTTCCAGAAAGTTTAGAAAAAACTGAAGGAATTTTTGAAAAATCAGCATTTGACCTGTTGAAATCTGCATTGATAGCAGCTATCTGTGATTTTATTTGTTCTTCGCTGATGTTCTCGTAAGAGGAATTATAAATAACATGCACAACCACTGGAATAACAATGGTGTTCTCAGAGAGCATACTTCCTGGCACAAGCGCATTGGCCTGTTGAGTAGCTACCTGAGGTATAGCAGTTACTGGAACCGAGCAAACACGTTGTGCAGCGGCACCAATAGTGGTGAATAAAAATATGAATAAGATATAAAGCCTCATTTTCTAAAATTGGAATGAGGTCTTCAGTAGGGGATTGAATTAGTCGGCTTTCAAAGGGTTGGAGGTGGATCGCAAGTGTTTTTTTCTTGCAGGATGTAAATATTACGTTAAAACTTGAAAATTGCAAGTAAAAAGCGGAATTTTGCATGAAGAAATAAAGAAAAATATTTTTGAAAACCCTTCTTTAACTTCTGAAAATCATTTCTTTATGCCCATACCTTCTCAGATGCCTGCTTATTTATCCAAGATCGTTTTCACAGGACTCTTTCTAATCCTGATTTCCTGCAACAACAAAGAGCAAGGAACAAGCATGGCTGATAATGAAGCCAATGCTGCTATACCAGCCCCTGCTTCCATTGGTTTCAGCATTCTCAATTCCTTACCTCATGATTCTGCGGCTTTTACACAGGGACTCATCATTTACAATGGTGTATTTATTGAAAGTACTGGTCTAGAAGGACAATCCAGCTTGAGAAAAGTAAATATGCAGACTGGGAAAGTTGAAAAACAACATAACCTGTCGAAAGAAATCTTTGCCGAGGGCCTGACAGTATTCAACGATACTATATACCAACTCAGCTGGCAAAACAAGCTGGTTTTTCAATACGATGCCAAAACACTCAAACCAATAGGAACCCTCCCATGGAGTGGAGATGGATGGGGTATCACCAACAATGATAAGGAACTCATCATCAGTGAAGGATCAGATAAACTCTATTTTGTGCAACCAGGTAATTTGAAGTTGAACAGGGTACTTAGCGTAAGGGACAATTATGGTCCGGTTAATAACCTCAATGAATTGGAGATGGTGGACGGCTATATTTATGCAAACAGATGGCAATACGAATACATAATTAAAATAGATCCTGAGTCCGGACTCGTAATAGGCCTCATCAACATGCAGGATCTCTTACTCAAGAATACCAAGAAGGACCTCTCCTATCTTAAAAACAGAGGTGCAACCCCAACAGAGGCAGGCGCCGTGTTGAACGGGATAGCGTATGACAAAGACAAAAAGATTTTTTACATAACCGGAAAGCTTTGGCCAGAAATATTTGAGGTGAAACTTAACTAGCAAACAATAGTGTTGCTTCTTGTCTTTTTGCATGGATTAATTGTAAAAATGGATTAATTTTAGGATTCACCATCATTTTGACCCAAACCCAACACTAAATGATTGACGCTTTTGAAAAAATCCCCATCGTCATCCACCCCAACAACAAACAGGCATCCAAAACTGTAGCAAGAGAAATAGCAGACCTTATACAACAAAGGGCGAAAGAAGGAAAGCAATGTGTACTCGGTTTGGCTACTGGCTCCACACCAAAAACACTGTATGCAGAACTGGTAAGGTTGCATAGAGAAGAGGGACTCAGTTTTAAAAATGTTACCACCTTCAACCTCGATGAGTATTATCCCATGAAACCCGATGCCGCCCAAAGCTACCATCGGTTCATGAA
>JBFYPP010000123.1:0-5983 GCA_041303255.1 Chitinophagia bacterium
CCAGTAATCAACAACTGTTTTTAAGTCACCATAGGCTGCAATTACAATTGGATAAACGGAATATGGATATTCGTTACCCACAGCAACAAATTAAGATTAAAGTGTTGCAAAATTTTCGTTGGGACAATGCATTGGACCTGAGCATGCCAACATTTATTAGGCAAGATGTTTTACAGTACAGCAATGAAGACGAGATGACCATGCCTGCTGGAAAAGAATACCGGTGGTTAAATTTGAGAAGCTTTCGCTTACTTGGAGATCGGATAAAACGTCAAGAAAATTCAAATACTGGTTTTGAGTTATACGTAAAGGAAGACCTTCCTCGGTTGGCTCGGCAATATTTTTTTTACCGCGACCTAAATGGATTTTATATAAATGAAACAATTGAAAATATTAATCCATTGTGGAATGCAGATTATGCCAATGTTCATTTTAGTTTTAGACCCCCCAATGGAATGCCTTATCCTAATGCTGATCTGGTGATCATGGGCGAGTTGTCTAACTATGGGAAAGATCCTAGTGCAATTATGCAATTCAATTCCGCATTAGGGGTTTATGAGACAGCTATGTTCTTAAAACAAGGGTACTATGATTACCAATATGGTTTAAAAAAATATTCAGGTACCAAGGAAGAATACAATACTGTGCTAACTGAAGAAAATGCATGGGAAACGGAAAATCAATATTTGATTTTGGTGTATTTCAGACCATTGGGTGGAAGATACGATGAGCTCGTTGCTGTCCGTCAAATAAGCAGTCAATTCAATTCTTCTCTTCGCTAAATTTTTATATCTTTACGCCGGCAGGTCTTGCACGACCAGCTCCTGTTGAACTCCCCCAGGACCGGAAGGTAGCAAGGGTAGACGGTTGAGCGGTGCGATGTAAGCAACCTGCCATTTTTTTTTTGTGAATAATTCGGTAATTTCTTTTTTGTGCTTTTAATTACCTTGCTGCTTCAAATTATTCGCTATGAAGTTTTTTATTGATACGGCAAATCTCGCACACATCAAAGAAGCAGCAGATCTTGGAATTCTAGATGGAGTTACAACCAACCCAACGTTAATGGCCAAAGAGGGAATCAAGGGAAATGAAAATATCCTAAAACATTATGCAGACATCTGTGCTATTGTAGATGGCGATGTTAGTGCTGAAGTACTTTCAACTGATTATGAGTCCATGATTAAAGAAGGTAAAGCCTTATCTGAAATACATCCAAATATTGTTGTTAAAATACCCATGATTAAAGACGGAATTAAAGCCATTAAATGGTTTACTGATCATGGGATCAGAACAAATTGTACCCTGGTTTTCTCAGCTGGTCAGGCTATCCTTGCAGCAAAAGCTGGGGCAGCCTATGTTTCTCCTTTTATAGGTAGAATTGATGATAGCAGTTGGGACGGAATTGAGTTGATTTCACAAATTGCTCATATTTTTTCTGTGCAGGGTTTCGAGACTGAAATTTTAGCTGCCTCAATTAGAAATCCATTACATATTGTCCGCTCCGCTGAAGCCGGTGCAGATATTTGTACTTGCCCACTTGATTCGATATTGGGATTGCTCAAACATCCATTAACAGATATCGGATTGGCCAAGTTTATTGAAGATGCGAAGAAAATGTAATTCTTTAGATCAGAGATTCCACCAATAGTTGAATTTTAGTACAATAGCCCTGTTTTTTACATTAAATGGAGCAGGGAAGTAATTGTCTGTGTAAACAATAAAGAGGTCTGATGCGGGCTTATACCTCCATTGCAGTCTTGAGTTAATATTGATGTTGTTCTGTTGGTTATTGTATTGCATGAACGTGGTGAAGAAAAGCGTATTTGTAAAAGTTATATCAAGTCTTGGACCAACAAGCCAAAACGTAGTCTGGTTCCATGGACTAGGAAGAGAAATTTGATTTACACTCGCTGCCATAGAAAGGCTTACGAAAGGCTGGTAACGATAACCAATTTCTGCACTGATAAAATTCCGTCTTCCATTGTTATAATAACCACCAAATCGGGTAGATAAGCTATAAGTAAATAATTGCTGTGGTTTTGAATTGAATGTTGTACCAATCGCATTCCATTGGTGTTTTGTTCCTCTTCCTAATGTGTCTTTTCCAAAATTTGTAGGATCGAAAGGCTGTAGCAACTGAACATAGTCACGCGCTATCCATTGTGTGAAAGTCGATTGATTTCTAAAGGATAGGGTATAGGCCAGGTAGGTGGTATTTTCTGTAAACGAGAAATTTTTATCATAAAAATTAAACGACTCTAATTTTAGAGAATGAGAAGCAATTTTGGGGTTTTTGACAAAGAAAAAACGGGTTATTCCTGGGGCTAGTCTAAAATAATCTTTACGCGGTACAAAACCCACATCAGCAGTATAATTTCTCCCTACATATTCCTGTTGCCAAGATACCAGCCATTTTTTTGTTGAATATTGCAAATTGGCTGCATGCACCCAATCCTCGCTTGAGGTCTGTTTTGAAAATGACTTCAGTAAAATTGCTTTTCCAGTCCAATGGTTATTTGCTGATGCAAGATTGTATTCTAATCCTATATTTCTATTGTAAGGGTTTGTAAAATACGCGGCATCTTTTTCATCTGGACGAAGTACCTGGGTTCTGTTTACAAAAATAAGGCCAATATTTGATCGTGAGAATACCCTTCTTTGCAAAGCAAATACAGTATAATTTTGAGAAGCTGTTTTTGTGTTAAGCACCCTGTCCGTTTGCATGTTCATAAACCCCATTCGCCAGTCTTTATTAAGCTTTCCACTTAGTCTTGCACCAAATTGGATGGGGGCATTTAATCCTATTCTTCGTGAAAAAAATGGTCTAATGTTGTTGTAACCGAAGTTGTTTACTTGGTCTCCATTTTCAAGAAAAAATTGTCTGCGCTCCGGGAAGAACAATTCAAATCGATCAAGATTGGTTACTTGTCTGTCGACCTCTACTTGAGAAAAATCCGGATTCACGGTCAAGTCGAGATTCAGAGATGAGGTAACTGCAACTTTTGCATCTAATCCTATTTCTTTTTTATAGGAGGTAGGACTGCCAGACTGAAAGTTTTTTGATAATCCTCCAAGGGCATAGGGTATGATTGAGATATTTGTTCCTGCTTTGGGAGGGGGTTGATCCCAGATCAATTGGCCAGTATAAGCTAGTGACGCTGTTGGAAATTGACGGGGAACAGGAGCCCAACTTGATTTTTCTGCTTCCGAGATGTCTAATCTACTAAAATTGATTCCCCAGGTAGTGATGCCATTTTTATATCTAATTGTTTTGAAAGGTATTGATGCTTCCCAAATCCATTTGTCTTTGTAACCCTTCACATGAGAGGTCCATTTATTGTCCCAATTCAAATCCGCTTTTCCACCATCGAAGAGCAATCCATCCCACTGAGCACCTGCTGCATTGGAGCCAAAGGTGAAACCATTTATTTGGTCGTCAAACGGATCCATAAACAACAGGAAATTGTCATTTTTCCCAAAATTAAAATCTCTTTTTAAAGATTCAACCATGAACGATTGATCATCTTTTGTGTAGCAAATGGCAATGATGTAAAGATGATGATCATCATAGGTCATTTTTACCTCTGTTCTCACCAATGCTTTGCTGGTATCCATAGGCAATACCATATTGAAATTTGATGCTGTTTCACAATCCTTCCACGAAGCATCAATTTCACCATCAATATGTACGATTCCTGTTGCCTTCTTGATATTGTATCTAAAATCAAGATTTTTCCTTTGTGCTAAAACAGCCAAAGGAAATAAAAGGAGAAGTGTAAAAATTGATCTAAGATAATTAAGCAACAATTTTTTTTCTTTTTAAGCTACGGCTTTTTTTACCAAATCTGCAGCCTCGCTTAAAAGTATTGCACTTTGAACTTTTAAACCACTCTCATCAATTAGTTTTTTAGCCTCCACTGCGTTTGTTCCTTGCAAACGGACGATAATCGGGATGTTGATATTGCCTAGATTTTTGTAAGCTTCAATTACACCAGAAGCAACCCTGTCGCACCTTACAATTCCACCAAAAATATTGATTAAAATAGCTTTTACATTTGGGTCTTGCATGATGATTTTGAAACCTGCTTCAACAGTCTGTGCATTCGCAGTTCCACCTACATCCAGGAAGTTGGCAGGCTCACCACCACTTAACTTGATCATATCCATAGTAGCCATAGCAAGTCCAGCTCCATTAACCATGCAACCTACATTGCCATCTAGTTTAACAAAATTAAGGTTGAATTTTCCAGCTTCAACTTCAGTAGGATCCTCTTCGGAGAGGTCGCGCATGGCAGCCAAATCGGGGTGTCTGCTCAATGCGTTTTCGTCCAAATTCATTTTACAATCTACTGCAATGATTTTATCGTCTGCAGCTTTAAACAAAGGATTGATTTCCAACATGGAGCAATCAAGTCCTACATAGGCATTGTAAATATTGGTAACAAATTTTACCATGTTTTTGAAAGCGTCGCCACTCAAGCCAAGATTAAAAGCAATTTTTCTTGCCTGAAAAGGAAGCAAGCCACCTGATGGGTGAACCAACTCTCTGTGAATTTTCTCTGGCGTATCATGTGCTACATCTTCGATATTCATACCGCCTTCTGTGCTGTACATTACCACATTTTGGCCTTTTGCCCTGTCTAATAATATCGACAAATAAAATTCTTTTCTTTCTGTTGGGCCATCATAATACATGTCTTGTGCAACAAGTATTTTACTCACCAATTTCCCGGCATCTCCTGTTTGAATTGTTACCAAAGTACCTCCCAAGATCTTTTCTGCAAATTCCTTGATGTCTTCAGTGCTTTTACCCACTTTTACTCCATTGATACCTGTCTCTTTTACAGTTCCTTTACCGCGACCACCTGCGTGGATCTGGGCTTTTACAACAGCAAATCTGCTTCCTGATTTTTCCTTGATTTGTTCATACGCAGTCAATGCTTCTTCAACGGTGCTACATGCAACACCTTCTTGTACAGGAACATTGTATTTTTTTAGCAATTCTTTCGCTTGGTATTCGTGCAGGTTCATCTAAGTAAAATTTACGCAAATATAGTATAGCTGTTCGATTTAGTGGTATAAAAAAAGAGCAGTAAATAATTACTGCTCTGGTTGGTATAAGGGGTTAAAATTACTTTATTTACTTTGGTTCTCAGGTCTTAAACTGCGGACAGTCTTTCCCGCTTGCCACATTTCGCTTTCTCTGAGTTCTTTTAACTCTACTTCTAGTTTTTCGCGATAGTCTGGTTGAGAGTTGCTGTCAATACTTCTCTGACTCTCATTACCAGCGGCAACGCTATCATATAACTCATTGAAAACCGGTAGGGTAGCGTCTTTGAATTTCTTCCACCAATCAAGTGCGCCTCTTTGAGCTGTTGTTGAGCAGTTGGCATACATCCAATCCATGCCGTTTTCGGCAACCAAGGGCATCAGCGATTGCGTTAACTCCTCCACTGTTTCATTGAAGGCTTCTGAAGGCGAGTGCCCTCTTTCGCGCAATACCTGATATTGGGCTGCAAATATTCCCTGGATGGCTCCCATTAACGTGCCTCTCTCTCCAGTTAAATCACTGAATACCTCTTTTTTGAAATTTGTTTCAAACAAATACCCACTTCCAATGGCAATTCCTAAGGCAACTACTCTTTCTTTTGCTCTTCCTGTAGCATCCTGAAATATGGCGTAACTAGAGTTAAGACCTCTTCCTTGCAAAAACATTCTTCTTAATGAAGTTCCAGAACCTTTTGGTGCTACCAAAAATACGTCAACATCGGCTGGTGGATTAATGCCCGTTTGGTGGTTATAGGTAATTCCAAATCCGTGAGAAAAGTAAAGGGCCTTACCTGGCGTAAGGTGTTTTTTTACTGTTGGCCACATCGCAATTTGAGCTGCATCACTGAGTAAGTAACAGATGATAGTGCCTCGCTCGAGTGCCTCTTCTATTTCAAAAAGAGTTTCACCTGGTTCAAAGCCATCCGCAATGGCC
>JBFYPP010000124.1:0-5980 GCA_041303255.1 Chitinophagia bacterium
AATCAGGCTCTTCCAAACCGATGTATAAGCGGTTTAGTCTATGGGTTGGATTGTTTACATCAAACTCGGATTGCTTGATTCCGGCGCATTTGGGAATAATAAGCGACTCGTGACCGCCCCAACTCACTGCCATTCGAAAGGCTTTTAGGCTGTTACAGAATTTTTCAATTGATTCTATATTTTCTGCTTTTATGTAAAAAGAAATGAGTCCGGATGCCCCTTTCATCTGTTTTTGGGCCAATTCATATTGTGGAAATGAAGGATCTAATGGGAAAATAAGCGACTCTACTTGTGGCACCGTCTTTAGGTAATCCAACACTTTCAAAGTTGAATGGGTTATCCTTTCCAGTCTTGCCGGGAAGGTTCTTAAACCCCTTAACAGCAACCAAGCATTAAAGGGTTGAATTCCATTTCCTGCGCAGAGGTATTCGCTTAGAAATATTTTTCGCATCATTTCTGATGAGCCGGAAAGCACCCCACCTAAGGTATCGCTATGCCCTCCAATGTATTTGGTTGCTGTCTGCATAGCAATGTCAATACCAAAATCTATGGTCCGCTGATAAATTGGCGTACAGTAAGTATTGTCAATCAAGGTGACAATACCCCTTGGTTTAGCAAAATCTGCTATTGCTCTTAGGTCTTGTATATCTAACCACCAGGAATTGGGAGATTCCAAATAAATAAATGTGGTATTGGGTTTAACGTGGGAAAGAAATGCTGCAGTATCAGAACCATCAGCATAAGTTACAGTCACCCCAAATCTCGAAAGTATTTTATCAAACAAATGGGCCGTCCAGGTATAGGGATGTTGCACTGAAAGTACATGATCCCCTGCCTTTACATTGGCCACTACACCAGCAAAGACTGCCGCTGCACCATTATTGAAAACCAATGCATCTTCTGCACCATCCAACGCTGCTAGTTTTTTCCTGAGGATATCCACGGTTGGATTCAAACCCCTGCTGTATAAGTAGCCACCCATTTCATCTTCAAATGCTTTTCGCAAACCATCTACAGTCTCAAAAACAAAATTGCTGGTTTGTATGATGGGTGGCGCGATTGCGTTGAAATAAGAGGCATGGTCCTCTCCCAAATGGTTGATGATGTAGGATATATCCTGTTGATCAGACATGAAGTTTTTTCTTTTTTCTTATAATGAAAAATATGGCTAAAAAAAAAGCCAGTACCCCAGTAGCCGTCAATGCCGTTTCTGGCTTATCGATGGCAATACTAATGGCTACAAAAATATAGGCTCCAATAAAAATGAGGGGCATTACGGGAAAAAACTTCATGGAATAAATTTTGCTGGCATCCAAGTGTTTGGTTCTTTTTCGGATGATAAAAATAGTCGCTGCCGAAAATGCCATCCCAATAGAATCTAGAAAAATAGTAAAGCCCAATATTTTATCAAACGTATCCGCAAAAAACAAAATCACTACA
This sequence comes from Chitinophagia bacterium, assembly GCA_041303255.1. GTDB lineage: Bacteria > Bacteroidota > Bacteroidia > Chitinophagales > Chitinophagaceae > Pollutibacter. The sequence goes on from JBFYPP010000124.1 coordinate 1,441, forward strand.
CTGATTAAAGCATATACCGTCAAACTAACGGTAAGCACATCTCTCTTTTCATCTTTCTTGCTGAATGATTTGGGAAGAATACCATCTTGACTCATCGCAAACATCACGCGCGGGTTGCTGAGCAACAACACATTCACATAAGCCAATACCGCAATGAAGAGTAGAATGGAAAAAGCAAATTTACCAGCTGGCCCGAACATGCGTTCAGCAACTATTGCAGCGATGCCTTTTGTGTGCTTAAGTTCTTCAAATCCAATTACGTTGAAATAGGCATAGCTGATTGAGAGATAAAGTAAAATGATGACCAAAATACCAATGAAAATTCCACGAGGTAGGTTCTTTTGTGGATTTTTTACTTCTTCCCCAAAATTGATGGTCTGTTGATAACCGCCGTAAGTAAAAGAAACTGCAATCAATGCCAAACCCAAAGATTTCACATAATCCATGAAAGTAAATTCTCCCTGTGGGACTTCTACAATTGATGAGACATGAGAATTAGGGAAAAAAATAGCAGAGACAATCAACAAAATCATGGCTATTTTTATCAGCATCAAAATATTCTGCGTGGTTGAACTCATGCGAAGCCCTAATAAGTTGATGCCATAAAAAACCAAAATGGCACCCATAGAAACAAAAGATTGAGAGAGTTCAGAAAGCTCGATACCCATCAATGGTTTAATTACATCAATTGCCAGGTATTCGCTCCCAATCAATGCAACACCAGAAAGAGATGCGGCATTGGAAATTAAGATCACACAATTGACTGCAAATGCAATGGAAGGATGGTAACAAGTAGCAAAAATCTTATAATACCCCCCTGTAACCGGATACCTGGAACCTATCTCGGCATAAGTAAGAGCACCACACAAAGCGATAAAGCCACCAACAATCCAGCTGATAAAGAAAACACTTGGAGTAATTGCAGCTCGAGCTGAATCAGATGCAGTTCTGAAAATTCCCATTCCGATCACCAGACCAATGACGATCATGGTGATATCAAATAAACTAAGCAGTTTTTTTTGGGGTGCCATAAATGAAATTGTCTTTAAATCACCATATTGGCAATAAGATACCAATATAGTCAAAATTAAGTTTTCGTTATATTATTTAAGTTGCGCCAAAACAGGAAATTCCAATACTTTTTAGAAATACTTTTGATCAATTTTATGAGAAAGTATAACCAATCGACAAGCATACTCTGGGCAATATTGATTTTTCTTCTAGTAAGCGGCATTTCAAATGCAATTTTTCTTACCAATCATGTTTACAAGGTTGCATCAGATGTAAAAAATCACAGAGAAGATTACATGAGTTCAAGTTTAGCAGATCCGGGAAAAACAGTTCCAGATCAAAAAAACGATAACGGTGTAAAAGTTGCGACAGGAATATATCTTGATAGAGTGGAAGAATTGGATATCAAAAAATCGAGTTGGACTTATGAGTTCTATCTCTGGTTCAAATGGAAGCCCTCTGAAATTGATTTATTGGGAACACATCATGAAAAATTTCAGAATGAAGTCCCTTTTAATATTATTAACGGCGAAATAACCAGTGTAGATCTCATTGAAAGAAAAATAGACTCCACTCAAGATAGGGGCTATATTCAATACCAAGTCAAAGCCAAAACAACCCAATTTTTTGACGTTAGACTATTTCCAATTGATGAACATTATCTCATTGTACCCATTGAACACAAGTGGTTAGACAGAAGTGATGTTATATTCATACCTGATACCCTAGACTCTAAATTAAGTTCAAGGGTCATGATCCCAGGATACACGCTAGAAAAATCATTAAGGCTCATCGAAAAAGCACACGCTTATCAATCTGTTCGAGGAAATCCCTTGTTACCAAAAAACCACAAAGAAAATTTCTCTCAACTTAGAGCAGGTATAAAAATCAACAAAAATGGATTATCCGATATTCTAAAACTGTTTCTTATTAATTTCATTGCTGTAATAGTTACTTTCATAGCTCCCTTTTCACCAGACCCCAGCAGGTATACCGTGGGTGCAATTTTTACAACAGCTGGCGCCAATTATGTTCTATCCTCAAAATTACCCGCAAGCCATGTTTATACATTTGCTGAAATCATGAATACTTATTGTAGCATTGTTATCATCATCATGATGGCACTCCTTGCTATTGTTCCAACAGTTATTTTGAAAGATGGAAAAACTGAATGGATGGAAAGGAAACTAAACAACTCAATCATGGTAACCATGTTTATTTTATTTATTACTACCACCATGCTATTAATTTGGGCTGCGCTTCATTAGAAGAGTTATTATACACAGTATGTGGACATTAATTCAAACGCTGTTTTTGAAAACCCTATAAATTTGTTTTGCATTTGGTTGATTCCCAAAAGGAATCATTAAAAGGGAAGTCCGGTAAAAGGTTTCCAAACTTCAATCCCGGCGCTATCCCCGTAGCTGTAAACATCAATCCGCATAGCGGAATCCATTTCTTCCTCAGACCACTGTAACAACGGGAAGGTCAGAAATGGAGATCGAGCCAGAAGACCTGCCTGATGCCTATTTATTAATCACGAGCTTTCGGGAGAAAAGCCGGAGATGTAAAAAACTGTTCAGGCAGCTATTCATTTCTGTTCCATCCGAAGGTTCATAGTAAAACAAACTACTATGACCAAATTTTTTATGTCATGCATGTTGATAGCTTTAAGCTTAAGCGCAACAGCACAATTCGATTCAAGCTATTCTCTAGACGAAGTGGTGGTTACTGCAAACCGCTTCAGCCAAAAACAAATTAACACGGGAAAAGTAATCACCGTGATTAAGCGAAAAGAAATTGAGAACTCGCCCTTCGCTTCCATTGGAGAATTGTTAGGGCGACAAGCTGGAATTACCATTATCGGGAGCAACAATTCACCCGGATCAAACAATGACGTTTACATGCGTGGTGCAGGAACCGGCAATCTCTTGATCTTGATTGATGGTCTACCAGCATACGATGTGTCCAGTATCAGAGAAACATTCGATATTAACTTTATCCCCTTGGGTGAAATTGAACGCATTGAAATTTTAAAAGGTGGACAATCAACATTATACGGCTCAGATGCAGTGGCAGGAGTTGTGAATATCATTACCAGAACTACCGAAGCAAAAAAACCATCAGCACAATTGCATTTGCAAAACGGTTCTTACAACAGCAATAGTCTTGATCTTTCTTCTTCTGGAAAACTGGGTGGACTAAAATATAAATTACAATACCTGCGTTCTGCTTCAGATGGATTCTCGTCTGCTATTGACACAACTAAGCAAGCAGGATTTGATAAAGATGGTTTCAAGCAGAATTTTTTAATGGCGCAACTAGGCTCAGCAAGTGATGAGAAATGGGGATGGAGAACCAATGTACAGTGGAACAGATATACCAATGGTGTTGACCAAACGGGCTATCAAGATGCAAAAGATTTTACTGCAGCCAATGAAAATCTCATGGTGAGTGGTGGACTAACACGTCGATTTACTAAAGCAACTGTTCATGCCAACATCAGCATGAACAACAGCATCAGAAATTATCTAGATGATTCATTATCTCTCAATGGTTTCAGCAGGTTCATCCGTAATGATTATACCGGACGTTCAATGATTGCAGAAATTTATGGTAATTATCAAATCAGCGATAAACTCAGGCTATTTGCGGGTTTTGATCAGCGCTGGTTGAATACTGACCAGTATTTTCTTTCAGTAAGTGATTTTGGAAATTATGAAAGCAAACTAAATGCAGATTCAGCTAGAATCAGACTCAGCAGTTTTACTGGATCCTTGGTATACAACAGCAAAAAAGGAATTAATGTGGAGTTGGGTGGAAGATTGAATTTACACAGTCGCTATGGCGAAAATGCAACCTTCACTTTCAATCCATCTTATGTGTGGAACCAAAAATGGAAATTTGCCTACAATCTTTCTTCGGCTTTCAAAGCACCCACACTCTACCAGCTCTATGATGGCATTGCAGGCGTACCCTCGTTAAGACCAGAAACTTCAATCACATCTGAATTGTCTGTTGAATTTATTGGGGCAAAACACCTCGTTGCGCAAGCGACACTATTTCAGAGAAAAATTACAAACGGCATCGACTACGACTATTCTACTTATAAGTATTTCAATTACGGAGAGCAAAACGCAAGGGGTATTGAAATGGAAGTTGGTTACAGAAACGACAATTGGCATTTTAATGTGAATTATACCCTTATGAAATCAGCCGTAAATACTGCAAAATTTGCTTACGATGCAGGATCATTTAGTTATGTAAACGTTGGAGATACAATATACAGTCAGCTATACCGAGTTCCAGCAAGTAGCCTGAATGCAAGCGCAAGTTGGCAAGTCAATAAAAAACTACACCTATCCATTTTTCAGCGTATTGCCGGCAAACGTTATGAGCCAATTTTTGACAGTGCACCTGTGGAACTTAAACCCTATGCAACCACAGACCTTTTTGGCGAATACCAGATTGGCAAAAGGATCAGGGTGTATGGTGCATTAAAGAATATGTGGAATGCGCAATACCAGGA
>JBFYPP010000125.1:0-5969 GCA_041303255.1 Chitinophagia bacterium
TCTGGAGTAATCTTCTCCAAGGCTTGAACATAATGTCCTTTATTGACTGATGACATACTTTAAAATACAAAATATATCAATATTGTACAAATAATAGTCAATTTAGTCAGTGTTTCACTTCCCAATTCCAACTACTTTTATACCAGATTCAACAACTAAATTTAAAATCATGAATATGCAACCTAACATGCAGCCAACAATGCAACCTACGATGCAGCCTACCATGGCGAATCAAAACCACAAAGACATACCTGGTAATCCTTCTACAGCCACCAGTAGTCAAGTTAAACTAAACGACCGATCAAATGGAGAACCATTGAGGGTATTAAGCGAAGAAGATTGGCAGTTCTGGATTGATAATGGATATGTGGTAATCAAACAAGCTGTACCTAGAGAACAGGCTTTGAAGACTGCAGCATTTCTTTGGGAGTTTGAAGAAAAAGATCCTAATGAAAAAGAAACTTGGTATGCACCAGCAAGAGCTGAAATGAAGATGAAAGAACTGACAAACAGCGGTATGGTTGAGGTATACAATCATCAGTATTTATGGGATAATAGACAGATGCCCAAGGTGCATGATGCTTTTTCTGATGTATGGGGTACTGAAAAACTATGGGTGACCATCGATAGGGCAAATTTAAATTTCCCAATGCGTGAGGGATTTGAATTCAAAGGATTTATTCATTGGGATTATGATCCTGATACAAAGCCCCAAAATGTTCAAGGCGTATTGGCTTTAGCAGATCAGACAGATGAAAATATGGGAGGATTTCAATGTATTCCACAATTGATGCGCGATTATGATACCTGGAAACTTACGCAACCCGAAGACCGTAATCATTTTCAACCTGATGTGAAAGGGTATGAAGACAAGTTTATTAAAGTAAAACTTGAAGCAGGTGATCTGTTGATTTTTAACAGCCTTCTACCACATGGTATCAGACCAAATCTTTCAGTAGATAAAGTGCGAATTGCACAGTATGTGTCTATGATGCCTGTACAAGAAAACGATGAAGTGCAACGCCAATGGCGCATCAATTCTTGGCGTGATCGTATTGCACCTGAGGGTTATGCATTTCCGGGCGACCCAAGAAATTGGGAGAAGACAAAATACGAAACTGCTAAGTTGAGTGAATTGGGTGAAAAATTATTGGGACTTACATCATGGTAAAAGAGGAAAGCAATCAACTATACACAACGCTTAACAATGGCATGCAAATGCCTTTGTTGGGTTTGGGTACTTATAATATGTTTGGAGAGGTGGTGACCACTGCCGTACAAACAGCCTTGGAGACAGGATATCGCTTGATTGATGGCGCGCAAATGTATCATAATGAAAAAGAGGTGGGCGAGGGAATTAGAAGAAGCGGCATACCAAGAACTGAAATTTTCATCACTACAAAAATCGATGACTGCAACCAGGGCTATGATGAAACCCTTCAGTCGTATGAAAAAAGTTTGAAGGACCTCGGGTTAGAGAAAGTTGATTTGTTGTTGATTCATTGGCCCATCAAAGGAAAAAGAGAAAGCACCTGGAAAGCCTTAGAGCAATTGTACAGTAATCAACAAGTTGGTGCCATTGGTACAGGAAATTTTCTGACGCCATTTATGCATGAGTTAAAAAATTACAGCAACTATACACCAGTGGTAAACCAAATTGAATTTAGCCCCTTTTTAAACCTCAATGAAGACCTCAACTATTGTAGGCAACATCAAATTTGCCTGCAAGCGTATACTCCATTGATGCGTGGACAAAAACATGATCACCCAAGCCTAGTTGCTATTGCAGAAAACCACCAACGCACTCCTGCACAAATTATTCTGCGCTGGGCAGTACAACAAGGTATTTCCACAATACCTAAATCAGGAAATTCCAGAAGAATCAAAGAGAACTTTGATATCTTCAACTTTGAACTGTCTGCAATGGATCTGCAAATTTTGAATAATTTAACTGAAAATTTCAGAATAGTAGATAACCCAATGGATATGCTTTAATCAGCGTATACAAATTGTAAAAAAATAAATCATGAAAAATATACTTTTACTACTCGTGTTGTGCAGTTTTCATTTTGTAAATGGACAAGACAAATCAAAAGAAGGACCCTTACAACATGTAGTCATTTTTAAGTTTAAAGAAACCAGCTCTAAAAATTCAGTCGATTCTGTTGTGAATGCATTTGTGGGTTTGAAAGATAAAATATCAGTAATCAAGAAATTGGAGTGGGGTTTGAATGATAGTCCGGAAAACTGGCACCAGGGATTCACACATTGTTTTATACTGACCTTTAAAAACAAGTACGATAGAGATGTAGTTTATCAAAAACACCAAGCACATCTCGATTTTCAAAAGATTTTAGGTCCGCATATGGACAAAGTATTTGTAGTAGATTATAAAGCTGAACGTTAAATGCCAAGTGCGGTTAACGGCTGATCTGGTTTTGCATAAGAAAAACGCTGTAGCGTTGTTGCTTGGCCATATCCATCTAAGCCCAGACTTACAACGGATTGGGCTTTTACAAGATCAATAAATCCATCTTCTCCAACATAGGAAGGCTCTACGAATGCATGAATCATTTTTCCTACTACCAAGAAAGTATTGTTGTGTTTAATTGAGACAACTTCAACCAATTCCATGGCATATTGAACCAGGCTTTCCTTTACAAAAGGGGCATTAAAATCAATTTTGATTTCTGGCGTTAAACCAACCATTTCAAATTCACTAATACCTTCTGGGTATTTGGCACTGGTTTGATGTGCTTTGTCTATAAATTCTGGGGAAATATGATTGATCGTATAAAATAAGTTTTGTTCAATGTTGGCGAGGGTATGAGGGGCTGCTTCTCTAGGCCTATTGATGAATCCAATCAGGGTAGGATCTGCCCCTAAATGCACAATGTTGCTAAATATAGCCAGGTTGAATCCCCCACTTGAATGAGTAGTCCCAATTAAGCTAACCGGCTTGAAACCACTTAAGGAATTCACAAAATTTGCTCTATAAAAACGCGACCAGCCCTGAATTTCTTCTAAAGAGTAATGTTTCACAATTCGTTTAACATAAGAGGAATTAAAAAGTTGCAATTTGCAGTACAATAATCCACCCCTAAAAGCGTTTTGAATATGCGTAGAAGCAAATCCAATCGAATGAAGACTTTAGTTTTGGGCTTAGCCCTTTTTACATGTGCAGTAGGAGTTTACTCCTTTAATGACCGCCACGATCTTGGATCCGATGCGATGAACCCAAAGTACAGTGCTAAGCATGAATTCCCGTCGAATAAAATTACCACACTCGTTATTGCAATTCAAGAAAAAATTGGCAACGCCGGTACTCATTTATCAGACAATATACTTACGCTTGCCCTGGTAGGCTTTTCAAAATTGAATGCCCAAGAACGATTGAGCAAAGACAGTATACTAACAATCATTGATTATACCATGTCTTCTAAAGAAAAGAGGATGTATGTGATTGACCTCAAATCAAAAAGACTATTGTTCAATAACGTTGTTGCACATGGCAGAAATACGGGTGAAGAATATGCTAAACAATTTTCAAACCAACTCAATTCACACAAAAGCAGTCTAGGTTTCTTTGTTACACAAACCACCTACACCGGCAGCAACGGCTATTCCCTTGCACTAGAGGGCGTTGATGAAGGGTTTAATGATATGGCTAGAAAAAGAGCCATTGTGATGCATGGTGCTCCTTATGCAAGTGAAACGATCATCAAGACAAAAGGGTATTTAGGAAGAAGCTATGGCTGTCCCACTCTTCCACCCCAATTGAATGAAAAAGTAATTAAAAAAATCAAGGGCGGCAATTGCATCTTTGCCTACTATCCTGATGCAAAATATTTGAATGAATCAACGCTTTTAAATGGTTAAAATGGGATCTTAGAATGGTTAATCCGACCCGGCCTTTCTAGGCTGGGTCTCTTTTTTTACACCCACAATGCCACAAACTGACATAGAAAGCCCAAAAGAAATCCAGTGATGATATCGAACCATTGGTGGTCTGATACAATTTTTCTGGCCGTGACTACCAATCCAGTAACCAAGATTGCAACCATAAAGGGAATACCTGAATACAGTGATCCGTCTACCAAGGTTAATGCCATGAGTCCAACCATACCCCCTACACCAATACCATGCATGCTAATTTTATAATAATTGTTCAATACCAAAGCAACCGATGAAGCAAAAAACATTCCTCTACACATGTAAACGATGACCCGAGGTGTTTCAGGTTGATTTTTAAAAACATAGTATGTCCAGAAAAAAAATGTAATACTTGCCAAATAAGGCACAATTCTTTCCTTTTGTGTTTTGAGTAACACTGATTTATTAAACCCCAAAGCCCTAAGCAAGGCAACTACGAGTAAGGGAAAAAAAACATTGTTGTTGATCACTGCAAGCAACTTTAGCATTTTTTCCTTTTCAGAAAAACCCACAAAATACAAGGGGTGAACAAAAATTAAATAGGCGGCCATCATTACCCCAACAAAAAGTGGATGAAAAACAAAAGAAATAAATTTTGCCAAACTACGCATCCACAAGGGGTATTTCAAGTCTTCTGAAACCATTTCCATATTTATAGTTCTTTGCGTAGCCTTGCCACGGGTACGTTTAACAATTCTCGGTATTTGGCTACCGTTCTTCGGGCAATATTGTATCCCTTGCCTTGTAGCATTTCAGTTAAAGCATCATCGCTGTGTGGATTTCGCTTGTCTTCATTATCGATCATTCCTTGTAAAATATTCTTTACTTCCAAAGTAGACACTTCTTCACCGCTTTCTGTACTTAGTGCTTCACTAAAGAAATACTTCAGACGAAAACTTCCAAATTCGGTTTGGACAAATTTACTGTTGGCAACGCGACTGATGGTTGAAATATCAAGACCTGTCTTTTCTGCAATGTCTTTCAAAATCATCGGACGCATTGCTGTTTCATCTCCAGAAAGAAAAAAGTTTTTCTGGTGATTAATGATGGCTTGCATGGTAATGATCAAGGTATGTTGCCTTTGCTTGATAGCATCAATAAACCATTTTGCAGCATCAATCTTTTGTTTGATAAAGATCACTGCATCTTTTTGGCGTTTATCCGTCTTGCTGCCTTTTTCATAATCCCGCAACATATCTCTGTAATCATCACTTACTCTTAAATCTGGAGCATTTTTTTGGTTTAAGGTAAGCTCTGGCTCACCATTATTGTTGTAAACCAAAAAATCAGGCACTATGTATTGTTCTGCCTTGTTGATTGAACCAGCTTGACCACCAGGCTTTGGATTCAACCTTCTGATCTCTATAATTGCATCTTTCAATTGGTCTTCGGTAATTTCCAAAGATTTAATAATCTTATCAAAATGACGTTTTGTGAACTCATCAAAATGAAATTCAATAATACGTAATGCATGTTTGATTGCAGCGAGACTACTGTGCAGGCTTTTTCTCCTGAGTTGTATCAGCAAGCATTCCTGAACATCACGAGCTGCAATACCAGCAGGGTCAAAATGTTGTATTTGTAAAATAACGCCTTCTACCAGCTCGCTATCTACAACTACATTCTGCTTAAAAGCAAGATCGTCTACAATTGAATTTGTATCTCTTCTCAAATAGCCGTCGTCGTCGATACTGCCAATAATTTGCTCTGCAATTTTTGATTCAGCGTCTCCCAAATTAAGGAGACCCAACTGTTCTGTTAGCAATTCATGAAGAGAGTTTGTAGTTGGATGAGGAATGGTACCACTCACTTGTAGCTCTGGCACTTGATCCTCTTTTAGTTTATACTCAGCAATATCATCTTCATCACCATAATCCTCATACACCTCATCTTCCCTTTCAGCGGCATCCAAATTGGTATCTTCTACATCTTGGTCATCGTTATCCACTGGATCTTTTTCATCGGCCTCATTTTCACCCAACTCCAATGCGGGATTTTCTTCAATTTCCTCTTTTATTCTCTCATCCAGTAACAGC
>JBFYPP010000126.1:0-5879 GCA_041303255.1 Chitinophagia bacterium
TTTTGCTGCTGTCATGGCACAATCGGCGCGTACATTTGCATCGTTCAAAAAACAGCTACCTGGGTTGAGCGACAGTTGCATGAAGGCTGCAAAAACTGCATGGGGCTGGGCGCTGGAAAATCCAACTATAATTTATGACCAGGACAAATTAAATGAAAAGTTCCTTCCCAAGATTGTAACGGGTGCGTATGGTGATGGTAGCTTGAACGATGAATGGTTATGGGCAGCTGCTGAATTATTTAGTGCAACTTCCGATGAGCAATTTCTTAAACCATTACAAGAGTTGGAAAAAGTCGCCATGGTTTTGCCTTCATGGAACGATGTAGGAATGCTTGCTTTTTATACTTTGCTGAATTACAAAGGGGAAGTGCCATCCTCTTATAAAGGCAAATGGGAAATGATGCGTAACCAAATTTTGAAAATGGCAGATGGGTATACTGCATATGCTAAGACCAGTGCATTTAAGATGCCAATGGGACAAAAAGAAACTGATTTTGTTTGGGGTAGCAGCTCCAATGCAGCAAACCAGGGCATCTTGTTGTTGTTTGCCCATAGGTTGACCGGCAACAAAATATATGTTGAAGCTGCGATGGCAAATGCGGATTATTTATTGGGAAGAAATGCTACTGGTTATTCTTTTGTGACTGGATTTGGAAGTAAGTCGCCCATGCATCCACATCACCGACCATCAGTAGCGGATGGCATTACAGAGCCGGTTCCTGGTTTGTTGGTGGGCGGCCCCAATCCATACCGACAAGACAATTGTGTCTATAAATTTATTGAACGTGAGACGGCATTCACGGATGACGATTGCTCTTATGCGAGTAATGAAATTGCAATCAACTGGAATGCACCGGCAGTCTATCTTTTTAATGCATTGGATGCGTTGCTTAAAAACTAGTAACAAAAACTAAAAAGACATGGTAAACCTCATTTGGGTTCTTCTGGTATTGTTTTCCTTTTGGTTTATTTATGTGTTGGCTACCGATATTATAAAAAATAAAAAAAATCTGGAGAACATCAGTTCTTTAAAAACCGGTGCAATAGGATTTGTCGTTAATTTTTTTGATGTATTAGGAATAGGTGCATTTGCACCGCAGACTGCATTATTGAAATTCACGAACCAAACAACAGATCGACTAATTCCCGGGACCATGAACGTGGCCAATACCATACCCGTCCTGGTGCAGGCACTTATATTTATTCAAATTGTAGAAGTTGAACCAGTAACCTTGGTTGTGATGTTTTTAACTGCCATGGGTGGCGCCATATGGGGAGCTGGCATAGTGGCAAAGCTTTCCGAACACAAGATTCGGTTGACCATGGGTATTGCTTTATTTATAACTGCAATATTCATGTTTGCCAATAAAATGAATTGGATACAAGGAGAAGGGACTGCCATTGGTATTGATGGTTGGAAATTGGTATTGGCGGGGGGAGTCAATTTTATTTTAGGGGCAATGATGACTGCAGGTGTGGGATTGTATGCTCCTTGCATGGCCTTGGTTTTTTTATTGGGTATGTCTCCCGAAGTTGCATTTCCAATTATGATGGGGTCTTGTGCTTTTTTGATGCCACCTGCATCGTATAAATTTATCAAATCTGGAGCCTACAATAGAAAAGCTGCGCTTCTCATGGCCATTCCTGGAACCATTGCAGTGCTGATTGCCGCTTTGGTTGTTAAATCATTGCCGCTCGATGTGTTGCGCTGGTTGGTAATTGCAATTGTATTGTATACCTCTGCAACCATGTTTAGGGCGGCGCTTCAAAGAACAAAATAACCTCCTTCGTTCAATGATTTAATTTTACATTTATGTAGGCTTCATTCGGCCTTTATCCAACATGAGTAGCTATCCCAGTATTTTTAATGATGTAATCGGACCGGTAATGCGCGGACCATCCAGCTCGCATTGTGCTGCATCGCTGCGTATTGCTCGACTTTGTCGTGATTTGATGGATGAAGAAATAAAACATGTTCTCATCGAATTCGATCCCAATGGCTCTTTGGCTACCACGCATAAAAGTCAGGGCTCCGACATGGGTTTATTTGGTGGGTTTTTGGGTTGGGAAGCCTATGATGAGCGACTCCCTTCATCTGAAAAATACCTTGCTGAAGCTGGGATAAACTACGAGATAAAAATTTGTGAATTGCTTGAAAAGCATCCCAATACTTACCAAATTACCTTGAGTAATGATAAGGAAGCAAGACGGTTAACGGCAATTTCTACCGGTGGTGGAATGATTGAAGTAATCCAAATTGATGGCAATAAAGTTTCCATAGCAGGCGATTATCATGAAACACTTGTTTATTGTAGTTCTTCTGTTGGCTTAAAAGAATACCTCGAAGCAAATGTGGATTATGATGAGATTATTTTTCACGAAGGAGAAAATCCATGTCTTGAAATAAAATCACAAGAACCTATTCCTGCTGCTATTCGCAATGCGTTATTGCAAATGGATGCCGTACACGCTGTGAAGTGTTTACATCCGGTACTTCCCATCAAGGCCAGAAAAAACTTGACAGTGCCTTTTATTACTTGTGCTGAAATGCTTGCATTTAACCAAGATAAAAACCAATCGCTTTGGGAGCTCGCTGTAACATACGAAAGTGAGCGAGGTGGTATTAGTCGGGATGAGGTATTTGAAAAGATGCGCGCGATTATCCGAATCATGGGCAATGCAATTGAAACAGGTTTAAATGGCACTTCTTATAACGATAGAATTTTAGGAAGTCAGTCACCCAACTACCAAAAATCCTTTCAAGCAAATCAGTTGATTGGTGGAGATGTACTCAACAAAACAATCATGTACGTATCCGCCATTATGGAAGTAAAAAGTTCCATGGGTGTTATTGTAGCAGCGCCTACTGCGGGTTCATGTGGCGGATTACCTGGCGTTGTATTTGGTGCCGCGCATAGTTTTGGTGCTGATGAGGATACTGTTGTTAGGGCCATGTTATCAGCGGGACTAATTGGCGTATTTATTGCAGCGCATGCAACTTTTGCTGCTGAAGTTGGTGGATGTATGGCTGAGACTGGCTCTGGTGGCGGGATGGCTGCTGCAGCACTCGTAGAAATGAATGGCGGGACACTTGCGCAATCCATTGCCGCTGCTTCAATTGCATTACAAAATTCTTTGGGCATCATATGCGACCCCATTGGCAATAGGGTAGAAGCACCATGCCTTGGACGGAATGTAATGGCTGCTACCAATGCCATCTCCTGTGCAAATATGGCATTGGCAAATTACGAACACCTCATACCGCTCGATGAAGTGATTGAAACCATGAAAGCTGTTGGTGATCAAATCCACCACACGTTACGGTGCACCAATCTTGGTGGATTATCGATTACAAATACTGCCAAAAGAATTGAATCTTCGCTTGAGGATAATCCTCCGGTATTTTTTAAAAGTTGTTAATATAAGTATTGAATAACTGGCTATAGAACAGCTTAACTAAAGCCATCTTTAAAATTCCATAAATGAATTTCATTTATTTTTCTCTAGGCATCATATTTCTGCAGCTCTTTTATATTTTGATACATTATGTTTTGCTTAGGCAAAAAGAATTTCTTTATTTTTCTTTCTTTTCACTTAGTATAATAGCGTTTTGCATATTGAGAATTTTTCCAGATTTAAATCCTTTTTACTTGCACAAAGGGGAAGAACGATTTTCTTCATTGTATGGATTTGTCTTTCTTTCTTATGCGATGTATACCATCTTTTTGCGTAAATTCCTTGATCTGGAACTTTTGTATCCTAAAGTAAACAAGAGTTTTGTCATTTTTGAAAGGATTGCTATCCCTATCGCCTTGTTGATTTTTATACTTGGGATCTTTTCTTTACAACACATTTCAATAAAAATTTTTGCAATTGCTTATATTCTAGCGCTCCCTTTTTTCCTGTTTTTCATTATTTATTTAGGGACACGTAAAAGAATCATCAACCGAATCATACTCGTTGGAACGCTCCTTACTCTTCTTATTGCACGTTCTACGGCAATAAGTCATTATTTTTCTTCCGACCAGAATCTTCAGTTGATCAACTTTCAGTTTATCATTGCTTCACTTGTGGTGCTCTTCTTGGCACTGAATTTAGGGTTGCTGTATAAAAGTAAATTGATTCAAGATCAAAATATCCAACTGGAAGTACAAAGACAAACTGAATTAAATCAACAACGGGAAATAATTAGTGCTGATTTGCACGATGACTTAGGAGCATCTCTGAGTAGCATTCATCTCAATGCAAGTATGGTACAAAAAACTTTACACAACGATATTTTAAAGGCTGATGGTGTTTTAATAAGAATAGTTCAAGATCTCAAATTGGTTATTGAAAATATGGGCGATATCATTTGGGCCATCAATCCGGATAAAAAAGCACATAAGTCGATAAGCGGACAATTAAAAGATTTTTATTTTGACTTGATGGATGGGTATGGTATTCAGTGTGATTACCATATAGACCAAGCGATAGAGTCACAGATAACAAATATCAATGCAAGAAAACATTTATTATTGATTGCCAAAGAAGCCATCAATAATATTCTTAAACATGCAAACGCAAACCGCATCGATGTCTTTCTCAAAGAACAAGACAAGATGGTATTGCTTGAAATTCAAGACAATGGGATTGGAATGAAAGACACTGAGAAAATCTTTTCTGGTAACGGACTTCAAAATATGAAAAACCGTACAGAAAAGATCAATGGAGTGTTTAAGATAAAAAGTGAGGTAGGAGTTGGGACAACCATTTCTTGCCTTGTTCCGCTTACTAATATTAGCTATACCCATTCGATGGCCGGTTGATTAATTTTATAAATATGATTCGAGTTCTGCTATACGATGATTCTGAGGCTGTGCGAACAAGTATTGGGAACTTGCTTGACAGTACCGACGGGTTTACTTTAGTCGGCGCATTTGCAAATGCCCAACTGGTAGAATCTCAGGTTGAAGAACTTAAGCCAGATGTGGTATTGATGGACATCAATATGCCCGGCATCAGTGGAATCCAGGCTACACAATTGATAAAAGCAAAGTATCCAAAAATAAAAGTACTGATCCAAACCGCATTTGACAATGACGAGCATGTGTTTGGTAGTTTAAAGGCTGGTGCAGAAGGCTATCTGCTAAAAAGTTCTTCCGCAGAAAAAATTTTAAGAGGTATAGAAGATCTTTCATTAGGAGGGGCTATCATGACCCCTTCGATTGCACTCCGTGTGATGCAGTCTTTTCAACCCGTTTCAAAATCTGTAGAATCCTATAACCTCACAAATAAGGAAACAATTGTTCTTGGATTATTGTCTGAAGGGTGTAGTTATAAAATGATAGCCTCTAAAATGGATATCAGTTACTTCACGGTCAATGCGCATATCCGTAAGATTTACCAAAAATTACAGGTCAATTCCAGTGCCGAAGCGGTTTCGTTGGCTATAAAGTCGGGGATCGTATAGCTAGTCCTCACTCTTCCTTGTCGTTTACTTTTACTTCCTCGCCAACATTTCTGATTGTAGGGGAATCCTATGTAGAACAATTTTTACTAACATTCGCTATTGTAGGCTAATCTTAAAGATTACATATTTACACAACTATTAAGTTAAATTTTGGCATCATCTGCCCAATAGATTCACTATTCCTAAAAAGCCAAGCATCCTATTTTAAGGAGGGAACTGCAAAAATTTTGCAAGTCTTGGAATCCTAACAGCCTGATTTAGAAATTTTTATCACAGTCAATATAAGAGTAAAATCCTTACAATGAAACGTATACTAATTGCCTTTTCCATCATTCTTATTGCGTTAAACGGACAGGCCCAGATGGGCGTAGGAACTGCAACGCCAAATGCATCTGCACAGTTGGATGTAAGTTCTACAAACAAAGGG
>JBFYPP010000127.1:0-5877 GCA_041303255.1 Chitinophagia bacterium
GAGGTGGAACAACAGGTATTACAGTTATAGCATTAGCAGGTATTGTTTGTGATCAATCAATTCGAATTGCAGGTGATGAGTTCACCGCAGATATCATGGAGGCTTTGCGTCGTTACCACAGTTTGTTGATTGGGGAAAGAACGGCAGAGCAAATCAAAATTCATGTGGGTGCTGCAATGAAAGATTTAGATAATCCACCAGAGGATATGGCAGTCAATGGACGTGATTTGGTTACAGGTATTCCAAAACAAATCATGGTGAGCTACCAAGAAATTGCTGAAGCGTTGGATAAGTCTATTTTTAAAATTGAAGAAGCAATTTTAAAAGCTTTGGAAACAACTCCTCCTGAGCTTGCAGCAGATATTTACAGACGTGGTTTGTATATAACGGGTGGTGGTTCATTGTTGAGGGGCTTAGACAAGCGCCTTACACAGAAGATCAAGCTTCCGGTCCACTTGGCTGAAGACCCTTTGAAGAGTGTGGTTCGTGGTACAGGCATTGCGCTAAAAAATTACTCCAATTTTCCTTTCATCATGCGATGATTTGGATAAAAAAACACAAGGAGCAAGAACTCCATGCGTAACGTTTTTTTATTTCTACGACGCTATTCTGTTTTCATTATTTTTTTGGTGATGCAAATTGTTGCGTTGGTGATGTTGTTTACCGACAATAGATTTCACAACACTGTCTTTGGGATGGTTTCTAATGAGGTTTCAGGAAACATCAATAAGCGAGTAAACCGTGCAGAAGAGTTTCTTTCCTTAAGTGAGCAAAATAAAAAATTAAGGGAGCAAAATGCAGTTTTACTTTCTATGATGCCAAGCGGAGTTTTGATGCCTGATTCTGCATACCAGTTGGTTACGGATACAGTCAAATTGGACTCCTTAAAGGAGTACAGACAATACCAGTATCTTTCAGCCAAAATCATTTCTAATTCTGTTTTTTTGCAACAGAATTACATCATGTTGCATCGAGGTAGTGCTCAAGGGGTATCAGCCAATATGGCTGTAATAGGAATGGATGGCATTATTGGCACAGTTGTCCATGTTTCTGAAAATATGTCGATTGTAATGAGTCTATTGAATAGGCAGTCAAAAGTAATTGCTACCTTAAAAAAAGGCAGTGGATTGGGTGAAGTGAGTTGGGATGGTAAGGATCCTCAGTATTTGGTGCTGACCAAAATACCCAAAACAGTGGTTGTTAAAAAAGGGGATACTGTGGTTTCTAGTCCGTATTCTGACAAGTTTCCGCCAGGGTTACCCATCGGCACGGTGTATAAGGTAGAACAAGATCAAGAAACCAATACGTATATCCTATTGGTGAAAACAGCGGTAGATTTTTACAATGTCCAACATGCTTATGCCGTTAAAAATTTACTACAAGAGGAAATGAATGAATTAAAAAGAAAGCTCATCAAAGAATGAACCTTGTAGTAAAAAATATCATTCGACTCACGCTGATGATGGCAATACAGGTTTTTGTATTGAATAAGGTGCCACCATTACACCAGTTCATAGTGCCTTATTTTTATTTTGTTTTTCTTCTCTGGCTTCCTTTCAAAATAACCCGAACAACATTGTTGTTTGTTGCTTTTGGTTTGGGATATTTGACTGATATTTTTTACAAAACGCCGGGATTACATATGGCAGCCTGTGTATTGCTTGCTTATCTCAGACCTCCATTTATTAAATTACTTCTACCCAAAGAGGCTACTGAATGGGGAAATGAAGAACCTTCACGAAAAACCATGGGTCAAGTGCCTTATGTCACGTATGTAGTGGGACTGACACTCATCCATAATTTTTATCTTATTTTATTGGAGTGGTTGCAATTTGGTAGTTTTTTATATTTCATAGGAAAGTTGTTGGCCACCACTCTGGTTAGTCTTCTGCTGATCATTATTGCTGATCTTTTACTAAGTAGAAATTCAAGAACACGTTAACACTGCAAATGCTTAATTTTGTTTCTGAAATCGTGCGTCAAATATGCCTGCATTTAACCAGTCTAGACAAAGCTTTATTCGAATACTTTTTCTTGTTTCCTTTATTGTACTAATTCTGCGCTTGTTGTTTTTGCAGTTGGGTTCAAGGAAATACGACTTACTTGCTTTAGATAATGCAGTGAGTAAAAAAATCATCTATCCAGATAGGGGGATTATTTTTGATCGAAATGGCAAGTCTATTTTAGAAAATACCCTTACCTATGATTTGATGATCAATCCCACACAACTCAAGGGAATGGATACGTTGGGCATGTGTAAGATTTTAAACATCAGCTTGAATGGGTTTAAAGAAAGGGTTATTGGCGCAATTATAAAAAATGGCAGGTATAGGCCCTCCGTGTTTGAAACATCATTGTCTGTTGAAACTTTTGTTCAACTTCAAGAGAACATCTTTCGATTTGAACCTGGGTTCTTTTTGCAGGAGCGTCCCATTCGTTCCTATCCTTTCAAAGCTGCTGCTCATATTCTTGGCTATGTAGGTGAAGTTGATTCTACCATTTTGAAGAAGACCAAATACTATTATCAAATGGGGGATTATATGGGCTTGAGTGGTTTGGAAAGAAGTTATGAGCCTATTTTAATGGGACAACGTGGAGTACGATACCAAATCAAGGACAACAAAAATAGAATTGTTGGATCCTATGAGAAGGGACTATACGATTCTCTAGCCATTGCAGGTAGAAATTTGAATACGTATTTGGATATTGATGTACAAGTCTTAGCAGAGCGGTTGCTTAAAAATAAACTGGGTGCAATTGTTGCTATTGAACCACAAACTGGGGGAATCATTGCAATGGCAAGTGGTCCAACTTATGATCCCAACCTGCTCACTGGTAGTCAACGGAAAAATAATTTTTCATGGATGTTGAGGGATACTGCTCGTCCCTTGTTCAACAGAGCAATTAAAGGGCAGTATCCTCCCGGATCAACCATCAAACCCATGGGAGCACTTATCGCCTTGGACGAGGGGGTAATAACACCAGAATATGGACTCGGTTGCAGTGGCGCATATTATGGATGTAGAAGGCCCATCAAATGCACACACGAGACCGCCAACCACGCTTCCAACCTTCGGCTTGCACTTGCCAATTCGTGTAACAGCTATTTTTCTCATATCTATCGTTTAGCCGTAGACAATCCGCGATTAAATGGAACGGTAAATGGGTACCTCAAATGGAAGCAGTACATGAATTCGTTTGGACTAGGCGTGAGGCTGGGTGTAGACTTGCCCAGTGAGGATCGCGGGTTTATTGCCGACACTTCATTTTACAACCGGTTATACAATCGTTCTTGGAGCTCGTGTACAAATGTATTTCTTGGAATTGGTCAGGGTGAGATGCAGGCAACACCTTTGCAAATGGCAAACATGATGTGCATCATTGCTAACAAAGGATACTACTATACACCCCATTTTGTACAATCTATCGAAGCTGAAACTGATCTTGATACCGTTCTAAATCCTTTCAAGAAAAGACACCAAGTGACAAGCATTCCTGATGAAATTTACGACATTGTACAATTGGCCATGCAAGATGTAACAGAAACTGGAACTGGACGTGTTGCAAAAATTGATGGTATTTCAGTCGCCAGTAAAACAGGTACTGCGGAGAACTATGGCATTATTTACGGGAAGCGTGAGAAGTTAAAAGACCATTCTTGGTTTGTGTGTTTTGCACCTAGAGAAAATCCAAAAATAGCTGTAGCAGTGATTGTTGAGAATGCAGGTTTTGGTGCAACCTGGGCCGGACCAATGGCGGGGTTGATCATGGAAAAGTTTTTGAAAGACACACTTTCTGCAAGCAGGTGGAAAGAAGTAGAGCGAATTGAAAATCAGGAAATCATTCTACCCATTGTAAAATCCAAACGCAACCGATTAGACTCTTTAAAGCGCGAGCGTTTGCGGAAACAAAAGATCAGGGTGATTGCTTCAAATCCCATTGAAAAAAATCAGAGAGATCGTGGATCAGCGAAAATCAACAACCATTTTAATGCCATAAAACCAAGTGATGAAGAACAATTCATTTGAAATGTCAAAAGGAATTGATTGGACACTGATTGGTGTTTATGTCTTGCTTGTGGTTACAGGTATTACAAGTATTTTTGCTACAACATACCGCGACGAACCCATTCTTAACGGGTTCCTGTCTCTCAATACGGATTACAGCAGACAGCTTTTATATTTTGTTATTTGCATTGTGATTGGTTCATTTATTATGCTAACGGACAGTAAATTTTATACGGCTACAGCCAATATGCTATATGTGTTGGGAATCGTTTTATTGCTATTGGTATTCCCATTTCATACAGACATCAAAGGGACGCAATCAATAATTAGGTTCTCTGGATTTCAGCTGCAACCGGCAGAATTGTGTAAGATTTTTGTGAACCTTGCTTTGGCAAAATACCTTTCCACGCCAGATTTAAATTTTAAAAGAGTGAAGTCGCAGTTAATCGCATCAGCACTGGTTTTAATACCTGCGGTAATGGCAATCTTACAAAGTGAAACAGGGTTGGCCTTGGTGTATTTTTCTTTCTTTCTTGTGATGTACAGAGAAGGTTTGCCTTCACCTATTCTTGTCGTTGGTTTTTCATTAGCCATTTTAGTGGTATTGACCTTGTTGATTGAGCAAAATCTTTTAGCAATTCTACTTACACTTGTTGCTGCAGGGGTGATATATGAGTTAAAGCGACAAATTAAAAGAAAGCGATCGATTTTATTTTTCATCATTGGTATTTGGGTCTTGTCTGTAGGTGTTCAGCGGTTTGCTATCCCTTATTTTTTTGACAGTGTACTTAAGCCATATCAGGTGCAAAGAATTTATGCAACTGTTGGTAAAGAAATTGAAGTTGATGAATCGAAAATGACGGAGCAGGATATCAAGAAAATGGCGGACAAGAAAAAAGCGGGAAATTACAATGTAAAACAAAGTAAAATTGCAATTGGTTCTGGAGGATTAATGGGTAAGGGCTTGATGAAAGGAACTCAAACCAGGTATGATTTTGTACCAGAGCAGCGTACAGATTTTATTTTCTGTACAATTGGTGAAGGGTTTGGTTTTTTGGGTAGTCTTTATTTGTTGGGACTTTATTTATTTATGCTTTTTAGAATTGTAAATATTGCAGAGCGACAAAGAAGTACGTTTAGTCGTGCTTATGCCTATGGTGTAGCTTCTGTTTTTTTCTTTCATATATTCATCAACATTGGAATGACAATTGGTATAGTGCCCGTCATTGGTATCCCATTGCCTTTTCTTAGTTATGGTGGAACAGCAATGGTTACTTTCACTGTTTTGTTGTTCATCCTCATCAGACTAGATGCTGATCGTCAAATGATACTTAGATAAATTCCATGAAAATTATACCACTCTCAGAAGGTGCATTTACAATTGATCAGACCAAAGTTTTTGTTCCTTTTGATATCGCCATAGACAAGTTACAAGAAAGACCGCGTGGAAGTTTATTGGTGGAGATCCAACCTTTTCTTGTTGTTACAGAAAACGATGTGATTTTATTGGATACCGGTTTGGGATTTATGAATAATGGGGTGATGCAGCTCCATGAACACCTTGCTTTGCATGGATTTTCAACGAATGATGTTACAAAGGTGTTAATGAGCCATTTGCACAGAGATCATGCAGGTGGATTGACATTGGAGGATGCCTATCACCATACTTGGCATTTGGGATTTTCTAATGCAACAGTTTATGTGCACCATAAAGAGTTGGACTTTGCGTTGAATAGACAAAATGCTTCTTATGATTCAGAACGCTTAAATATTTTAGCGCATAACGACAAAGTGGTGTTGATAAATGATGAGGGTGTAATTGATGGATATATACACCACCAATTCTCAGGGGGACACTCACCTTTTCATC
>JBFYPP010000128.1:0-5866 GCA_041303255.1 Chitinophagia bacterium
TAGACCAATTGTATCCTACAGCTGGGTTCAATACCATCAAAGTACTTGAAAGAGCAGGATGCAATGTAATTTACAATCCAGATCAAACTTGTTGTGGACAGCCCGCTTTCAATGCAGGATATTGGGGTGAAGCAAGAGAAGTGTGCAATAAATTTTTAAAAGACTTTGAAAGCGCAGAATACGTTGTAATACCCAGTGCCTCTTGTACGGGGTTTGTGAACAATTATTACAGCAAAATTTATGGCAATACTTCTAACCAAAATGCCACCAAAGACATCGATGGTAAAGTATTTGAACTCTCCGATTTTTTGGTAAATGTGTTGAAGAAAATTGACCTAGGAGCAAGTCTCCAAGGCACAGCCACTTACCATGATTCCTGTGCCGCTTTGCGTGAATGTAAAATCAAAGACGAACCCAGAATTCTACTTAACCATGTTAAAGGATTGAACTTGGTAGAATTAAAGGAAAATGAGACCTGCTGCGGATTTGGAGGCACTTTTGCTGTCAAGTTTGAAGGTATTTCAACTGCAATGGGTGAACAAAAAGCACAACATGTGGTAGATACCAAGGCCGAATTTTTAATATCGACCGACCTAAGTTGTTTGATGCACATCAATGGTGTGATGGAAAAACAACAACTCCCTATAAAAAGTCTGCATCTGGCAGATGTTCTTGCAAGCGGTTATTAAACACAAATTATATGGCCTACTGGTTGATTAAATCTGAACCATTTAAGTACTCCTGGGATCAATTTGTAAAAGATGGATCAACCTTTTGGGATGGCGTAAGAAATTATGCAGCCAGGAACAATCTAAGATCAATGAAGAAGGGCGACCTTGCCTTTTTCTACCACAGCAACGAAGGGCTAGCCATTGTAGGTATTGCCAAGGTTGTAAAAGAAGCTTATCAAGATCCAACAACAGAGGAAACGGCATGGTTGGCAGTAGATTTCAAGCCGTTCAAAAAATTAAAAACTCCCGTAACGCTTGCGGAAATAAAAGCGAATCCAGCCTTGCTTAACATGGCGCTTATTAGACTGGGCAGGTTATCTGTACAACCTGTATTGGATAGTGAATGGAGACTGGTAATGGACATGGCAGGAGAAAAATAACCTGTCCCTGAATCCCAAGCTTTTTTTATTGCAATTCAGCTCCTACTAAACTGTGAAAAACAATATTTTTTTGTCGCAAAAAATACACATTTACCCAAGAAAAAGTGGATAAAACGAGTGCAGTAAACTGATGGTAATCAGCATTAAAAAGAGTAAATTTGTTTAATTACAATTTCGATTAAAAACGCCTCTTTTTTTACCTCAAAATGGACGAACAAAATATCCCCGAACAGACAAACGATAACAACCGCATCATCTCCGTTAACATAGAGGAGCAAATGAAAGCTGCCTACATTGATTACTCCATGAGTGTAATTGTGGGTAGGGCTTTACCTGATGTAAGAGATGGGTTAAAACCTGTGCACCGTAGGATTTTATTTGCCATGAACGAGTTGGGAATGGATTTCAACAAACCCACCCGTAAATGTGCAAGAATCGTGGGAGAGGTGTTGGGTAAATACCATCCCCATGGAGACACTGCTGTTTATGATGCATTGGTTAGGATGGCGCAAGAATGGAATACAAGGTATCCAACAATCGACAAGCAGGGTAACTTCGGTTCACCCGATGGAGAAGGTCCGGCTGCCATGCGTTACACTGAAGCTAGGCTGCATCGCTTGGCAGGTTTTATGATGGATGACATCGACAAAGAAACTGTCGATTTTCAACTCAACTTTGATGATTCAATTGATGAGCCAACCGTTTTACCAACCAGAATACCGCATCTTTTAATTAATGGTAGTAGTGGAATTGCCGTGGGTATGGCAACGAATATGTTGCCACATAATCTTTCTGAAGTAATTGATGGTTGTATTGCCTATATAGACAACAAAGAAATTACTGTTGATGAATTGATGCAATTCATCAAGGCGCCAGATTTTCCAGGTGGAGGCATCATCTTCGGAATGGAAGGTGTAAAATCTGCCATGCACACCGGAAGAGGCAGGGTAGTGTTAAGAGGAAAAGTAAGCATCGAAACAAAATCGAATGGTAGAGAGCAAATCATTATTACTGAGGTACCGTACCAGGTAAGTAGAGATGTGCTTACAGAACGCATCGGACAGTTGGTGAACGACAAAACACTCGATGGCATTACACACGTAAATAACGAATCATCAGAAAATGATGGTACACGTATAGTTATTGATCTT
The DNA here is from genome assembly GCA_041303255.1 of Chitinophagia bacterium. Taxonomy (GTDB): domain Bacteria; phylum Bacteroidota; class Bacteroidia; order Chitinophagales; family Chitinophagaceae; genus Pollutibacter. The sequence goes on from JBFYPP010000128.1 coordinate 2,263, forward strand.
AGAAAAGATGCAGTAGCCAATGTACTTGTAAACCAAATGTACAAGTACACAGACCTTCAAACTTCCTATGGAATTAACAATGTGGCTATTGTTAAAGGAAGACCACGTATACTCAATTTAAAAGACCTTATTTCTTGTTTCATTGAGTTCAGACACGAGGTAGTGCAAAAAAGGGCAGAATACCAACTGAGAGAAGCAGAGAAAAAGGCCCATATTTTACAAGGCTATTTGATTGCCTTAGATCATTTGGATGAAGTAATCAAATTGATTAGAAACGCTTCAAATCCAGAAGCAGCAAGAGAAGGATTGGTAAGAGAGTTTGGTATGAGTGAAATTCAAGCCAAAGCAGTTTTAGAACTGAGGCTGCAGAGGCTTACAGGCATGGAAATTGAAAAAATTCGTGCTGAATATGAGGAGATCATGAAATTCATTATGCATTTAAAAGATCTATTATCGAATGAAGAAAAACGCTTCGACCTCATCAAGACGGAATTGAAAGAAGTAAAAGAAAAATTTGGTGATAGTAGAAGAACTGAAATAACGTACCTCGATAATGAAGTAAGTATAGAAGATCTTATCAAAGAAGAAGATGTTGTAATTACTGTTTCACATTTGGGTTATATCAAAAGAACACCTGCTGATGAATACCGTGCACAAAAAAGAGGCGGAAGAGGTTCGGTGGGTGGTAAAACCAGACAAGAAGATTATATCGAACACTTGTTTGTTGCATCAACACACCACTCATTGATGTTCTTTACAGAAAAAGGCAGGTGCTATTGGCTAAAAGTCTATGAAATTCCAGATGGCGATAAACAAGGAAAAGGAAGAGCCATTCAAAATTTAATGCAGTTACCGCAAGACGATAAAATAAGAACCATCCTAGACGTGAAGAACTTGAAGGATGAGGCTTTTGTAAATAGTCATTATATTGTTTTGTGTACCAAACAAGGAATCATCAAAAAGACGGCATTGACTGATTTCAGCAGGCCAAGGGCCAATGGCGTAAACGCCATTACCATTGTTGAAGGTGATCAATTGTTAGAAGCAAGATTGACGGACGGAAATTCTGAAATTATGTTGGCAGTAAAATCTGGAAGAGCAATTAGGTTCCCTGAAGCAAAAGTAAGACCAACTGGCAGGGGAGCCATTGGAGTTGCAGGAATTGAAGTGGATGATGAAACAGATGAGGTTGTAGGTATGATTTGTGTGAATGTAGAAGACAAATCAAAAACAGTGCTCGTAGTCTCAGAAAAAGGATATGGGAAAAAGACGCAAATTGACGAATACAGGGTTACAAACAGAGGTGGTAAAGGTGTAAAAACCATCAGTGTTACAGAAAAAACCGGTAAATTGGTCGGGATTTTAGATGTAAAAGACAAAGAAGATTTGATGATTACATGCATTTCAGGCATTACCATTCGTATGAGTATTGCGCAGATTAGTGAACAGGGAAGGGCTACTCAAGGCGTAAAACTCATCAGGTTGGATGAAGAGGATGCAATAGCAGCCATCACAAACTTGGATGAAATGGAAGAGCCAACCGGAGGAGATTCAATAGAAACAGCATCTAACCCCGAAACACCAACAAACGTTTAATAAAACATCCATAAATAACCAACAATGAGAAGGATCCTCTTTACTTTTTTGGCAGCCGTAGGTTTAATGACTGTCAATGCACAAAACTTGAATAAAATCAAGGACGCTTTGGCTGCAAAAAAAATAATTGAAGCCAAAGGAATGGTTGAAACATTACTTGCTTCACCCAAAAACCAAAAAAACCCTGAAATACTTTACCTAAAGGGCAAGGTGTTGAGTGCAATTGCTGCAGATGCTACAGAAAGAAAAGCAATGCCTGAAGCACGTTTGCAAGCTTTGGATGCTTTTAAGAAGTCACTTGAAGCAGATAAAAACCAAGCAACTTTATTCTTGACTGTCGATAATTACCAACCAGTTTTCTCTTTGTATGCTAGCGGTTTTGAAGAAGGTGCTGGTTACTACAATGAAGAGAAATACAATGACGCACTAACTACTTTCAAAACAACTGGTGTTATTGGTGACTATATTTTTTCACAAGGTTGGGGACTTTACCAATTAGACACCACCCTGATTTATTACATGGGTCTTGCTTCAATTAACGCAAAGAAAGAAGATGAGGCAATCTCTTATTTTGCTAAACTCGCTGACGCAAATGTTGGTGGTAACTCAGAAATGTCAACACCTTACAGGTATTTGGCAAAGCATTACTATGATAAAAAAGATGATGCAAATATCAATAAGTACATCAATGCTGGTTTAAAATTATTTCCAAAAGACGACTATCTTCCTTTGCTTGCTATGGACTATGCAAGGGATAAAGGAGATGCAGCAGGCATATTAACGAAGTTCGAAGAGCTGCTTGCCATCAATCCTGAATCCTTTGATCTTACATTTGAATATGCTGGGGAACTGTTCTCTGAAACACATGTAGCCGAATCAAGTAAGAGACCCGCTGATTATAAAGAAAAATGTAAAAAGATAGAAGATTTGTATAATAAGGCACTCACGTTAAAACCTGAGTCATATGAAACTATGCTTTCTTTGGGGAAACATTTCTATAACCAATTGTTATTCATCGAAGAAGATATTTACAAAGTAAGAGGAACAAAGCCAGAAGATGTAAAGAAGAAAGCGGAACTACAAGCCTATATGGATGAAATTATAGTAAAAACTATACCGCCATTGGAAAAGGTTTTCACACATTTTGATGCCATGGGTAAACTGAAGGTGGGCGAGCGTTCTAATTTCAAATCTGCTTGTACTTTATTGAACTACTGCTATGATAAGAAGAAGGATAAAGCAAAAGCTGATTTCTATCAAAAGAAATACGACGAGGCAGACACTGCACATCAATAATAATTTTAATTTCAATTGAAAGAGAGAAGCCTAAAAACTTCTCTCTTTTTATAAATACTGGTTTATGTCATTACAGTTAGGAAGACAAAGCTTTGGTAACCCGAATCATGTTGGAAATGTGTTGTCTAGAGAAGATGCATTTCAATTACTGAACGAATGGGTATTAAATGATCGACTAAAACTGCACATGATTCAGGTAGGCGGTTTAATGAAGTCTTGGGCGGAAGAAGTTGAGTTGCTGCATGCTGAGGATATATGGAAATGGGAAATGGCTGGACTATTGCATGATGCCGATTGGGATCAATGGCCCGACCAACATTGCAAGAAAATAATTGAATACCTGGAAGAAAAGCAGGTTTGTCCGGAAATCATAAGGGCAATTGCCTCACACGGTCATGTCCATTTTGGCGTAATACCAGAGAGCAGGATGGATCAAATGTTATATGCCTTTGATGAATTATCCGGACTCATGCATGCATATTCATTGATGAGACCAAATGGATACGAAGGAATGGAACTTAAAGGTGCTTTAAAACGCATCAAGGAAAAAACCTTTGCCGCAAATGTGAGTCGAGATGATATCCAAGATGCTTGCCAAAGGGCAGGACTAGAATTAAATGAATTAATTGAATTCATTATCCAACACCAATCCAAATTCAAATTGGCATAGTCTAGAGTAGCCCTATAAAAGGGCCTAAATACTACTTAACAT
>JBFYPP010000129.1:0-5797 GCA_041303255.1 Chitinophagia bacterium
GATTTTATTGAAACAGCATTGGATGAGGCCCCTTTCTCATTTTTCAGAAATCTCTTCTGGAGGGAAGGTCTACCTGTTCATGATGAAACTGGACAACGTATGTTGAAACATGAGTTAACACATATAGAACAGTATCATTCTTACGACAAGCTCTTTGTTGCTTTTACCACCTATCTTTTTTGGATGAATCCATTTTACTGGCTCATCAGAAAAGAATTAGAAGTGGTGCATGAATTCATAGCAGATGAAGAAGCTGTTGCAGGCGAGGATGCAGCTGTCTTGGCTGAAATGTTATTAAAGGCACATTATCATTCAAATAGTTTGTCTGTGGGACAATCATTTTTTTATTCATCAATTAAAAGACGCATTATTATGTTGACCTCATCAAAAAAAGTCAGTTACAGCTATGTAAGAAGAATCTTGGTTCTTCCCGTAGCGCTTGCAATTGTTGCATTGCTTTCCTTTACCATTAAAGATCAATTGGATCAAAATCAATTAACTGAAGAATCAATTGTACAAAGTCAACTTGATTCCATTCCAGCAAAATACCGTGATCCAAAAACTGGAAAAATCAAAGGCAGTTTTCAAATTGATATCGATGGAGATATTGCCATATTTAAAGATGTAAAAACAAAGAAAAAATTGTTTGAAGTCCCGCTGAATGAACTGGGTGGAAATAAGCCTGCAGATCGTATAGAGCTGGTTTTAGCAAATACAATGGGATCTGGACTACCCATGGATAATTCGAGTAAATTTATTTTCATAGCTGATTCTTCTGCCGATGGAAAACAAATAAAGGAAGAAAAGAAATTTATATTTATCACAGATGGAAATACTACACTGGATACTATTCAATTGATGAAATTAGGAATTCCCATTCCACCTGTACCACCTGTACCACCAGTTCCTCCAGTAGCTCCCGGTAAGCCACTAATCATTATCAATGGTAAAGAAATTTCTTCCTTTGAGCTGAACAGTATTGATCCGTCTTCGATCAAAACAATTGAAATCAGAGAAGGAAAGCAAGATGCTTCATCGGCTTCTGCAAAGATAGTTAGGGTTGATGCAAGTGGATCGAAAGTGGAGTCTGGCAAGCAAGTTATTACCATAAAAGTAGATAGTACAAACTACATAGGTGGTAATGTTGTTATCAAGACCAGTGATGATCCAATTGTTGCAATGGCAGAAAAAGATCCTAGAACTATTACCATCAATGCTACAGAAGAAAAGGGTAAGAAGGTCTATACCATAGTGAGAACTGAAAAAAATGCTACCGAACTTCCAAAAGATGTGCTGTACATCATGGATGGTAAAGAGATTTCTGAAAAAGAAATGAAAGATCTTTCTCCCAACATGATTCAGTCAATCAATGTATTAAAGGGTGAATCTGCCAAGGCTTTGTACGGTGAAAAAGGGAAGAATGGCGTGATAGAGATTAAGACAAAGAAATAATTCGTGTCAATCGTCATTTTTCTAAATGATGAGCTCATGGATTTTAGTTTGATTTAGAAGTAAAGCGGTCAGTAGACCGCTTTACTTGTTAAATAAGGTTTATGCGCTTAGTAATGTTAAAAACATGGGCAATAAACGTTCTAAATAATGTCCAAAAAAGGGATCTAAAGCATCTTTTATTTGGAAATATATTCTAAAAAGTAGAAAAATATTCTAATTTTGTAAAAATCTGTGAGAATGGTTGTTGTGTCTAAGTCAGTGCTTAGGGATTTTGCTGAAAAATATCCAGACGCAGCTGATGCAGTCTTTAAGTGGTATGAGGTAGTTTGTTCCGCTGATTGGAAAAATTTTTCTGAAATGAAAAAAAGCTTCAATTCAGTTGATGCAGTAGGAAATGATCGTTATGTGTTTAATTTAAGGGGGAATCATTTTCGACTCATAGCACTGATAATTTTTAAAGTAAGGACTGTTTTTATTCTTTATGTTGGTACACACCGCGACTACGATAAATTGGATGCGTCAAGCATAACTTTTAAAAGATTTGAGCGATGAAATATAAAATCAATTCAAAAAAGGAATATCACCAAACGATGGTGGATGTATATGACCTGATGAACAAAGGTGAGCAACTGCTGTCTACGGCTGAATTAAACAAGCTTTCAATGATGGCGGAAGCTGCTGAAAAATATGAGAACGAAGTACTTCAATTGAAGCCACAAAGACAGCCTCAGTCCATACCAGAAATGGTTGAGTTGAAAATGTTTGAACAGAAAATCACTCAGTCCACCCTGGCTGAATATTTAGGCTTATCCAAGTCTAAAGTTTCTGAAATCCTCTCAGGAAAAAGAAAACCTGATGTGTCTTTTTTAAAAGGAATTTATGAGCGGTTGAATATTGATGCAGACTTTCTATTGACCCATGTATAGGCATATGATTTTATTTATTTCCTTAATAGTAAATAATGTCTAATACGTTTTTTATATCCCCGAATAGCTATCGGCTTATTTGCTTATATTTGAACTATCCCCAAAACCCCATATTATGCAAGAAGCTTACATTGTTGCCGGTTTAAGAACAGCAGTAGGAAAGGCAAAGAAAGGTGGTTTTAGATTTACCCGTCCAGATGATCTGGCCATTGAAGTAATTCAGGAATTGATGAAAAAAGTTCCTGAGCTTGATAAAACAAGAATTGACGATGTGATTGTGGGTAATGCAGTTCCTGAAGCAGAACAAGGTCTTCAAGTTGGACGAATTATTGCTGCACGTGCATTGGGTGAACAAGCACCTGGCATTACAGTGAATCGCTATTGTGCTTCAGGTTTGGAAACCATTGCAATGGCTACTGCTAAAATTAGAGCAGGTATGGCAGAATGCATTATTGCAGGTGGTACGGAGAGTATGAGTTTCGTTCCGGCAGCAGGTTGGAAGACTGTGCCATCTTTTAATATTGCTTCAGATGAGCCGGATTATTATATTAACATGGGACTTACAGCTGAGGCTGTTGCAAAACAATTTAATGTAAGTCGAGAAGCACAGGATGAGTTTTCATTGGCCTCACATCAAAAGGCATTGCATGCCATTCAAAATGGACATTTCAAAGATGGAATTGTCCCCATCACTGTAAATGAGGTTTATCTGGATGAAAAGGGGAAGCGCCAGAAAAGAAGTTATGTTGTTGATACAGACGAAGGAGTTCGTGCTGATACCAGCTTGGAAGGCTTAGCAAAACTCAAGCCTGCATTTGCAGTGAAAGGAACTGTAACTGCCGGAAATTCATCACAGACTAGTGATGGTGCTGCATTTGTAATTGTGATGAGTGAGAAAATGGTAAAAGAACTCGGACTTCAGCCTATTGGAAGACTGGTTCACAGTGCAGTTGCTGGTGTTAATCCCAGAATCATGGGTATTGGTCCGGTTGTTGCTATTCCTAAAGTGCTAAAATTAGCAGGATTAAATATCGAAGACATAGATCTCATTGAACTCAATGAAGCATTCGCAGCGCAATCACTTGCCGTTATAAATGAACTCAATTTAGATAAGTCAAGAATAAACATCAATGGGGGAGCAATTGCTTTAGGTCACCCGTTGGGATGTACTGGAGCAAAGCTTACCGTACAGTTGTTGGGCGATTTAAAACGCCTTAATAAACGCTACGGTATGGTCTCCGCTTGTGTAGGCGGGGGACAAGGTATAGCAGGAATTATCGAAAGGTTTTAAATTATTTGCAATATTGTTGCAAATTTTAATTTTTTCCTTAGCTTTGACTCTTTACCAGATTGATGAGGTTGAAGTTTTTTACTATATCGTTGGTGCTATTCGTTTTGAGCAATTACAGCTCAGCGCAATGTATTTTGAATATTCGTGGAGTAGTTAAAGACGCGGATACCCGATTGGTTTTGGAAAAGGCTACTGCAACAATTGTAGAACTGAAGCAATCCGTTATCACTGATCAGCAGGGTAAATTTGTAATAAATGGACTTTGTCCGGGTGACTATACCTTACGCATCAGCCATGCTGGTTGTCAGACTACCGATTATCATTTCCACATCAAAGATGACATGGAGAAGAATATTGATCTTCCCCATGCTGAAAATATATTACAGGAAGTTGTTGTAGTGGGAACTGCATCTATTCGTGCAGAAGGTATAACAGGAGAATTGAAAGGAAAGGAGTTGGCTGCAACAAGGGGGTTGACCCTTGGAGAGTCTTTACAAAGAATTGCCGGTGTTACTGTTTTACAAACAGGAAACAATATCTATAAACCTGTTATTCAGGGTTTACATAGTAGTCGTGTACTAATTCTCAACAACGGCATAAGACAAGAAGGCCAACAATGGGGTAGCGAACACGCTCCTGAAATTGATCCTTATGTAGCCAACAGACTCACTGTAATTAAAGGCGCAGCTTCTGTACGTTATGGTGGAGATGCAATTGGAGGAGTGATATTGGTTGAGCCACGCTTGTTGCAATACCATCGTGAGTTGAATGGTGAATTGAACTTAGCTGCATTTAGCAATAATCGTCAGGGAGTAATTTCAGCTATGGTGGAAAGTAGTTTCAACAAATCAGAGAACACTGCATGGCGGTTACAGGGGACTTTTAAACGTGGGGGCAATGCGAGAACTGCCGAGTATTGGTTAAAGAATTCAGGAGTTGAAGAATTTAATATGTCTGCTGCAACAGGATGGCGTTCAAAAAATAAAGGAGCTGAACTTTTTTACAGTGTATTTAATACAAGAATTGGCATTTTCTCTGGAGCACATATTGGTAATCTTACTGATTTGGAAAACTTGATTCGATTGCAAGAACCACCTTCATATATAAAAGATGCTGATTTTAGTTATGCCATAGATCGCCCCTATCAAGATGTGCAGCATCACTTGGTTAAACTAAAAGGATTTTCAGAGCAATTGGGTAAGAACAGAATCAGTCTTACTTTTTCCTCTCAGTTAAACATCAGAAAGGAATTTGATATTACCAGATCAGAAACGGAGCAGCCTCAATTGCAATTGAATTTGTTGACCAATATGGCTGATTTGGTATTGGAGCATTTTGGAGATACGCGTTTTAAAGGTTCAATGGGACTAAACGTTATGCATCAGCAAAATTCAATCAACTACCGTTATTTTATACCCAACTACCAAGGTCTAGATTTTGGCTTTTGGATAGCTGAAAAGTACAAGTATAAGCAGTGGCAAATAGAAGGCGGATTAAGATATGATTATAGAGCTCGTTTTGCAATAACGGATAACGATAGGGCACCTTATGATGCATTGATTGGGAATGCTTTGGCATCTGGTGATCCATATGGTAAAAGGAATTTTAGTGGACTTTCTGGTACTGGTGTAGTAGCTTATGTTTTCAATGAAAATCTTAGGGCATCACTAACTGCCGCTACAGCCTGGAGAGCGCCCCAAATGAATGAATTATTTAGCAATGGTTTACACCATGGTGCAGCAAGAATTGAAAGGGGTGATCCAACTATTAATCCAGAACGTGCCTATAGCTTGTTGGGTAATTTATTGTACAACAATAGTAAATGGGAAATCGATTTTGGTGTTTATAATAAAGTCATCAGTGATTTTATTTATTTAAAACCCACATACCCCCCGCTACTTACTATTCGTGGTGCCTTTCCTGCATTTGATTTTGCACAAACGGATGCAGTGTTGACTGGATCTGATATCAATATTGGCTATAAGTTTAATAATCATTTGCAATCTCATATCAAAGCTTCAATATTAAGGGCATTTGATCGCAGACAAAATACATGGTTAATACAAATGCCATCGGATCGATATGAGGCAGATTTGAATTATGTATTTGTAGATGGCAGAAAAATAAA
>JBFYPP010000130.1:0-5784 GCA_041303255.1 Chitinophagia bacterium
TTAAAAGCAATAGCTCTTCTTTCCCCGATTTTAAAGAAGTAAAAAATTGATCGACATTAGGATTCATGACAAGATATTCTTTGCCCCCATCGCAATCCCCTTAGCAAATTTAAATGTGGGTAAGTCATTAGGAGAATCACTGAATGGGTCTTCAATTTCTTCTGCTATCAACTCTATACTAGACAACACATAAAGAATAAAAACAGTAACTGGAATAATAAAAAAAGACATGTGCATTCCATAAATCAAAGGAAACAACATCACATAAAAGAAAATAAATTTTTTCAGAAATGCAGCATAAGAAAAAGGAATTGGTGTTGATTTAATTCTCTCACATGCCCCACACACTTCAATCAATTTGTTCAAATCTGCCTTAACGATGTAAAGATGCTCAACACTGATTAAGCCAATTCTGTTTAAATTATGTAAATGTTCAACCAAGGATTTATAAATCGACATTGGCTGGTGATTTGCATTTACAAATAACTCGAGATAGTTTCCTAAAAAAGGTTCATCCAACTCATTTTCAAAGATCTCTCTCTCCGTTTGTTCTCCTTTCAAATGAAACCTGAGTGCATAGGCAAAGCAAGCAATGTGTGCAGATATGATCCTCTTGTTTTGGGTCTCAGTAATTGGAAGTATCCCACTGATGTGCGAGGATAAAGCTCTTGTAGAATTTGTAAGATCGCCCCATAATTTTCTTCCTTCCCACCACCGATCATAGGCTGAATTGGTTCTGAAAACCAACATTAAAGAAAGCGTAAAGCCAAGAATTGAAAAAATAGTAGAAATTGACCTTGTAAGCTCTTTGGTCTCGGTAGTAAAAAAAGAATGAATTTCAATATAGGCAACCAACCCACTGTAAATAGAAACCCCTAGCATCAATGGCATCAACTGCCTAAAGGTTTCATATTTGTGGATCTTAAAAATAAAAGTGAACCACGATTTTGGGTTGTAAGAAATCATAATTTAATATACTAATTCGTATTGATAATTGGTGAAACTTTGGTCCCAATAAGGTGAATTGTTTCCAAGAGTTTCTCATGCGGCAGCTCTGCGGTATCCAACTGAAATGTTACCCTGGAAATTCCTCCGAGCGATTTTGAATGTCTGATTATTTTTTCAGCTACTTCCTCAGCGCTTCCAACAAGCAATGCACCAGTCGGCCCAACTTGAGCATCAAAATGACTTCGGGTAGTTGGAGCCCAACCTCTCTCCTTTCCTATTTTGGTCATGCTTGCAGCATACCCAGGAAAAAATTCTTCATGGGCGATTTCAGTAGTTTTACCAACGTAACCTAGCGAATGCAGTCCAACTTTCAACTGATCCAGGCTATGTCCCGCTTTGATTCCTGTTTCTCTGTACAAATCAATCAATGGTCTGAACCGATGGGTTTCTCCACCAATGATGGCTACCATGAGTGGCAATCCTAATGCGCCTGCTCTTGCAAAAGATTTGGGTGTTCCTCCAACACCAACCCATATGGGGAGCTTTTCTTGTAAAGGTCTTGGATAGACTGCCTGATTTTGCATTGGCGCTCTAAAGCGTCCCGACCAATTAACAAATTCATTGTCGCGTATCTTCAACAACAAATCCAGCTTTTCGACAAAAAGCTCGTCGTAATCTTCTAAATCCAACCCAAACAAGGGATAAGCATCAATAAAGGAACCACGACCTGCTACCAATTCAGCCCTACCTCCAGATATTAAATCGAGTGTTGCATGGTTTTGAAACACACGCACAGGATCTGCAGCACTAATTACGGAAACAGCTGATCCTAATCTTATTTTTTTTGTCCTGGCTGCTGCCGCTGCCAATATTAAAGTAGGCGCGGAGTCCAAAAACCCTTTTCGGTGGTGTTCTCCGATACCGAAAAAATCAAGTCCCACTTCATCGGCATACGCCATCCTGTCTAAGAGTTCTGTCATTGCTACTGCATCGTTGGCTGCACGTTCATTGTTTCCACTCATTCTGGCTGCAAAGCTGTCAATCCCAATTTCCATTTATTGAATTTAATGTGAGTACAAAGGTACAATCAAAACGGATTTCTTAATTTCACGTCAAACGAAACAATGAAAGCTTTGCTTAGCTACCAAGACGGCCAGTTTAAAGATTATAGAAATTTAAATATACCTATAGCAGACCTGGGTGTGCAAAGGGGTTATGGGATATTCGACTTTTTAAGAACGACAGAACAACATGCCCATTTCCTAAATGATCACCTCGATCGTTTTTATGCTTCTGCAAATGCTATGCACCTCCACCTTAGTTTAAGCAGACAAGAAATCATTGATATTGTAAACACCCTTATACGAGAAAACCAAATACCCTTTAGTGGCATTAAACTTTTACTAACCGGTGGCGATGCAAGTGATGGGTATACCATGAATAAACCAAGACTTTCCCTATTCCAACAACCATTAACACCACTTCCAATTGTACTTCCAGAAACAGGTATTCATGTAATATCCAGAGAATACCAACGTCAACTGCCACATGTAAAGACTACTGATTATTTAATGGCGATATGGCTTCAACCCTGGTTAAAAGCTGAGGGAGGTGACGAACTACTTTATTATAACCAGGAAACCGTCACTGAATGTCCCAGATCAAATATTTTCATGATAGATCACGACAATGTACTTGTCACACCAAAAGAAAATATGCTTTGGGGAATAACAAGAAAGAAAATTATTGAAATAGCGGATTCAATAGGATTTAAAATAGAACAAAGAAATATACCATTAGAAGAATTATACAAAGCCAAAGAAGTCTTCATCAGCAGTTCGACAAAAAGAATCATGCCAGTTGAAAGAATCGACCACAGCTATACTTTTAGCACAGCATCAAACAATATTACACGATTACTATGGGATGCTTTCTTAAATTTAGAAAAATAAAAAATCGCTAATTTAAGTCCAGTATATCCTATCATTTAGGACTTCCTGTAATTTTTAAAGTCCATGCATATTTGCAAGGCAATTCTTTTGGCCACTCAATATGCAACGAACCACCCGCATCAGCTTTGTATTTCAGTGGCTTATTTACACCCAACATGTAAATATTTGAACCTCTTTTAAGGTCTACATTGTGCAATACCAATTCACCGCTAACGGCTTTTGTAGCTATTGCATAAACAAAATTTCCATCTTTGCTAACGGTGTATTTCACATCACCTTCTTTGTATTTTTTTGTACTGTTTGTAGCATAAATAGCCTCGTGGTTAATTTTCATCCACTCGCCCATTTCTCTCAAACGATCAACTGAAGCAACTGGTATTAGGCCTTGTGCAGTGGGACCGACGTTCAACAGGTAATTTCCACCCTTTGCAGCAATATCAACTAAATTATGGATGAGGAGTTCTGCAGATTTCCAATTGTGATCTGTTTTTTTGAAACCCCAGGAATCGTTCATGGTCATGCAACTTTCCCAATCGGTATCGGAAGTGCCTTCCAAGATTTCCTGTTCTGGTGTACCAAAATCACCAGCAGCATTCTTGTACAAGTTCATGCCTTGCATACCAGCTCTACCTTTGCCTACTCTGTTGTTGATGATTAAGTTTGGCTTAAGGTTTCTTAGATAATTATACAAATCTCTACCTTGTTCTTCAGTCCATTCCGGAATCCACTCTCCATCAAACCATAAAACAGCTGGATCGTATTTTTCCACTAATTCTTTAAGCTGTGGCTTGAGAAATGTTTCTCTGTACTTAGCAAAATCAGGTGCAACTGTATTTTGATGCGTATACTCCTTTTTACTCTCTGCATCTGGTTCGTGCCAATCCATTATGGAATGATAGAAACACATTTGTATTCCAGCTTCTTTGCAAGCATCTGAAAGTTCTTTTAAGATATCTCTTTTAAAAGGGGCAGCATCCATGATGTCGTAATTGGTCACCTTACTGTCCCACAAACTAAACCCATCATGGTGCTTTGATGTAATAACAATATACTTCATGCCTGCATCTTTTGCAATACGAACCCATTCTTTTGCATTGAATTGTGTAGGATTGAATTGTTTCACATAAGTTTCATATTCATTTATTGGAATATTGCCGGTATGCATAATCCACTCAGCAACACCATTTACGTCTTTGCCTTTGTACTCTCCAGCCGGAACAGCATAAGGTCCCCAATGAATAAACATCCCAAAGGTTGCATCCCTCCACCATTCCATCCGCGCACTTTTTTGTTGAACGGACTCATTTAAAAAATCTTTTTGGGCTTGTACAAAATGAAGTGAGACAAGGCATAAAAGTGTAAAAAGCAATCGCATAAAATCAAATTAAAAATTATGGTATCTATTTTTTATAACAACCTAATTCAGCTAGTGTGATAGAAGTTGGCGCATCTATTTTCAACCTTAGCTTTCTTGAATTTACGGTTTTATATAATGCGATAATTCTACATGCTCCAACTGATGTTGCTTCCCCTACGGTAATCCAATTGCCTGATTCAAAACTTTCAACCCTCACTTTCTCTATTCGTTGTCCGAGTTGGATATATTCACGCAGCCGAATAAAATCTATGGTTTCAGGCTCTTTCCATTCAATATTGATTATTGCATTATTTGTACCATCCGTTGTAGCCCAATAAGTAAGTTTGTCCTCATCAGACAACATTTGGATTCTGTAATCTTTCCCACGTGTATTTGAAGCGTTAATTACTGCCTTTTGCAGAAGATTGTCTTTAAACGTTTTTTGAACCAAATCACCAAAGCCTTTGAGTGATGCAATATCTTCCTCGGCTAAAAGCCCTTGTATCGTAGGCGCAATTCCCAAATCCAAGGCTCCACCTCTACCAACACTTTTTAAATAAAGTTCAAAAAGCCGTTCAGGAGATTTCACTTGGTCTTTTTGTTCGGGATGCCAAAACCATCCTTTTCTTAATGGAACGTCACATTCTGCTGGCACCCAATTTTCGCCATTTCGGGTACCAAATGGATTTTGTTCTTGATCTAAATTTCCTGGGAAGGCTGTGCTTTCGCCCTTCGCTGGAACGGGGGTAAAAGTTGACCAAGAAGTTTCACCTGCAAATCCACTTTCATTACCTACCCATCTTACATCCCAACCTATATCACTGAAAATATTAGCCATCGGCTGAAGCTTTCTTGTAATCTGCCAGGTAGTATCCCAAGCATAGTAAGTATTTCGATCAATTTTTCGGGTAGTTCTGGCTCCGCCATAAAAACCATCACCACCATTTGCTCCGTCGTGCCAAGACATGAATAATTCTCCATAGTTGGTGTACAACTCTCTCAATTGTTCACGGTATTGCTGCACGTATTCATAGGTTCCATAATCTGGATGATTCCTATCCCATGGAGAGCAATAGACACCAAACTTTAATCCTGCTTTACGACATGCCTGTTCAAATTCTTTAACCATATCCCCTTTGCCATTTCGAAATGGCGAGCGACTAATGTTATAATCAGTCGTCTTTGTTGGCCAAAGCGCAAAGCCATCATGGTGTTTAGCCACCAATACCATTCCTTTTAAACCACCGGCTTTAAAGGCTGCAACTATTTTATCAGCATCAAATGCTGTCGGGTTAAAACTTGCTGGATCAGCATCACCATAACCCCACTCTTTGTTTTCAAAAGTGGTGGGCGTAAAATGGATAAGTCCGTATAGTTCAGTGTCATGCCATTTAAGTTGTCGTTCTGAAGGAACAGCACCATAAGGCTTAGGCGGTGCTTGTCCCCATACACCCATTGATAAGAGGATCAAGAAAGAGAGTAAGGATAATTTCATATGCAAGAATTGAATGTTTTAGTAGCATTTAG
>JBFYPP010000131.1:0-5773 GCA_041303255.1 Chitinophagia bacterium
AAGAACTTTTCCATGCTTTGGTAATTTCCCTTTTCATCCATACTTACAGACATAATCCAGCCTCTCATGAATTCTACAATCAACCATTTGCCTTCGTAATAATCAGGGAATACACGCTTTGCATTTGGGAAATCTGCTTTTCTAAAAACGGGTCCACCTGTTGCACTTCTACCAGAAGCACCCATCAATGGAAATTCATCTGAAAGCGCATAAGGATACCAAATCATTGCAGGTTCTGCTGCTGGTAATTCCGTCAACCCAGTATTGTTTCTTGATTTGTTTAAAGGTTTTTTTGCATCAAAAGGAGCGCCATAGCTGCTGTCCTCGTGGTGATATTCTACATATGGTTTGTTGTCGCCGATAAAATATGGCCATCCAAAGTTTCCAGCTTTTTTTGCTTGGTTGAATTCATCATAACCACGCGGACCTCTCTTTGTATCGTTGGAAGCATCTGGCCCCACTTCTCCCCAATAAAGAAATCCGGTTTTTGTATCAATGGTTGGTCTCCATGGATTGCGGTGCCCCATGGTATAGATTTCCGGACGGGTTTTTGCTGTTCCTTTTGGAAATAAATTTCCTTCTGGAATGGAATAGCTGCCGTCATCTTCCGGATGAATGCGTAAAATTTTACCGCGTAAATCGTTGGTGTTGCCTGGTGCACGCTGGTCATCGTTGTTTTCAAAACCCGGACGATCATCAAGGTTGGAAGTTCCAGAAGCGGGGTTTACGGTGTTGTTGCCAATAGTAATCAAAAGATTTCCCTGTGGGTCAAATACCATTCCACCGCCGGTATGGCAACATTCTTCTCTTTGGGTAGGCACTTCCAACACCACTTTTTTGCTGGCAGTAACCAATTCATCGCCTTTCAATTCCCATCTTGCCAATACGTGTTTGGTGTCTGATGGGTCTGCATAATACATGTAGATGAAGTTGTTCTGTGCATATTTGGGATGTGCAATGATGCCCATCAATCCCTCTTCAGCTTCTCTTACTTGTCCCTTTTTGTTTTTATACTTGGTATTAACAGGGATGGTTGCCAATAATTTTACGGCGCCAGTTTTGCTGTCGACTGATTTTAGTCCTCCTTTTCTTTCAACTATCAGTACTCTTCCATCAGGAAGAAAGGCCATCTCCATGGGCTCATCCAATTTCCCCGCTTCAGTAAGCACAACTTTTGTGAATCGATTAGGATCTGGAGGCGTTCCTGGATCAGTATTTTGGGTAAATGCGGATATCCCTAAATAAATACCTAGGGCAGCTGGAATGATCAGTAACCAAGCTGAAGATTTGATGGATTGTTTTGAAAAAGAGAATCTTAAGTGCATGTAGATTAAATTGTATTAACAATGTACGATTAGATGTCAAAAACAAGAAAAACTTTTGTTTAATTGGGAATGTAAAATCAGCTGAACCACTCTTGTACCTGGCTTAATTGCAATTGTGATTTGTCTGTACTATTAAGGTCGCGCATAATACTTCCACCGTGAAACATCAATAACCTATTGCCATAGTGTAATGCATCTTTCATGCTGTGGGTAACCAGCACAATGGTGATTCCCAGTTCTTTGTTGATTTTATCTGCCAATTGCATGACCACTTGCGATGATTTCGGATCTAATGCTGCCGTTGGTTCGTCCATCAAAAGGATGTCAGTTTTATCCATTACGCCCATCAACAAGGTAAGTGCTTGTCGTTGGCCTCCAGATAGACTACCCATGGGTTGTTCTAATTTATTTTCAAGTCCCATTCCCAGACTAGCGACTTTCTCTTCAACGGTTTTGCGAAATCCGTCATTGATACCAATGCTTAATTTTTTCTTTCCCGCCCTAAGAGAGGCCAATCTGAAATTTTCTAAAATGCTCAAGTCTGGTGCAGTGCCATGTGCCGGATTTTGAAAAACCATGGAAACCCATTTGCTTCTTTTGTATTCAGGTAATGTGGTGATGTCGTTGTTGTTTACAATGATGTTTCCTTGTGTTGGTGTTTGTGTACCAAGCAATAGATTGAGCATGGTTGATTTTCCACTTCCGTTGGTACCAATGATCACCACAAATTCACCTTGTGGAATTTCAATCGAAACATCTCTGAGTGCAGACACTTCATCTTCTTTTCCTTTGTTGTAAATTTTTGATATGTTCTTGATGTGGATCATGCTTAGTTTTTAGCCAAGGATTTACTGATTCGAGGTAAGGCTACAATGAACAATACAAATAGTGCGGTCACCATTTTCAGTAAATTCGGATCAATGCCAATTGATAAGGTAAATGCCAATACTGCTTGAAATACGATACATCCAATAACGACAAGTATGATTTGTCTTCCAATTCTTCTGATGCCTGTCCAGGTGCGAATGGCATCAGCAATTAACACTGAACCAAGTCCTGTAATTACAATTCCTATCCCCATGTTGATATCGGTGAATCCTTGGTATTGTGCAACCAAAAATCCACTGGTGGCAGTCAGCCCATTTGCCATGGCCAAGCCAATAATTTTTATACGATCATTGTTCACGCCCATGGCTTTGGTCATGATGGGATTGTTGCCTGTCGCACGCATGGCTATACCAAAATCTGTTCTTAGTAAATAAATAATCAGTGAGAGCAGCACCGCTACAAACAAAAGTGCCACCAACAATTGGTTGTATTGTTCTACTGGTGAGAAGGGTAGTTTATTGAAGATAGAATCTATATCAATCAATGGAATATTTGATCGGCCCAAAATCATAAGGTTGACGGAATACATGGCCGTCATAACCAAAATACCTGAAAGCAATGCATCAATACCCAATTTGGTATGAATGAGTCCAGTGAAAGTGCCTGCCAACGCACCCGCCATTATACTGATGGGCAACACCAACCAAACAGGTGTATTTGCAGTCAACATAACCGCAGTAACCGTTGCTCCCAGGGTATAGCTACCATCGGTGGTGATGTCTGGAATATTAAAGACTTTCATGGAAATGAAAATCCCCATGGCCATTGGGCCAAGACATAATGCCATTTGCAGTGCGGTGAGATAGAATGCGCTCATTAAAGTGGCTTATATCCTTCAGGTATTGTGATGTTGTATTTTTTTGCCATTGCAGGATTGTAAACCCTGTTTCTTGTTTTAACCAATTCTGGTGCAATGCCTTCTGTGCTTCCTGTCTTCAATAATTGTGCTGCCTGTAAACCAGACTGGTAGCCCCATTCGAACATATCCGGTCCATATGCTGCAAGTGCTCCCCTAGAAACCAAACCTGCTTCGCTGGTCATGATAGGGACATTCTTTGCATCACAGGCTTTTAATATAGATTCAAAAGAAGCAAAGATGGTATTGTCTGGGTTTGCAAAGAATACATCAATGTCTTTTGAGAGCAACGACTGTGTAACCAATAATACTTCAGCAGATGCATTTACTGGTAATGCCACAATATCCATGTTGTTGAAGGTTGCAATTTTTCTAATCTCTTCTAATGCTTGCACAGATTGGGGCTCAGATTGATTGAATACAAGTCCAATGCGTATTCTTTCCCCTTTGGGTTTAATGAGTTTTGGAATCAAGCTTACTGAAGTATCAACGTAGGCCAATGTTTCTCCAACTCCAAATAGATTTTTCGGATAGCCATCCAATTTACTTTTTACTTGCAGGCGCTCTACTGTTTCTGAAACCATCATGAAGATGGGAATATCTTTTATGTTTTGAACAGCCGTGATGGTTGCCAGGGTTGGACAAGTAGCAATCAAGGTTGGCTTTTGTGAAATCATGTATTTTGAAATCTGCGTTAGGGTTGGAATATCCCCTTGTGCATTTCTGTAGATTACCTGGATGGTTCCCTTTTTTTCATCAAATCCATTTTCGGCAAGTGCTGCAAAAAATCCTTCTCTGGCTTTTGCAATGGTATTGTCTTGAAATGCATCTATAAATGCTACAGTAGGCACATCAGATTTTTTGGATTGACATCCTATTATCATTAACGTAAGAAGAAATGCGCTAAGTATATTTTTCATAATTTTCATTTATAAGGATCTTGGACAAAGGTAAGTTCTTTAGCGGATGCAACAGTTTGCTAAATTATTATCCGTTGTTGTCAAATGAGCTTTGAGCAATCATAGCAGACAGTTCCTTCATTTGGGTATATTGAAATGTGAAATGGCCTTGTTGGTCGGTTATAGCAAATCCCAGCATGGCCTTTGCAACATCACTGGCATCAATTGCTTTGTATTTGTCCGGCATGAGAAAATTAAACAATGGCATTACTACTTGGGCAATTCTTTCTCCAAGGCGAAATTCTTTTCTATTGCCTAAAAGAAGCGAAGGCTGAAAGATTCCAACTTGTTGGATGGGAAGTTGTTTGGTGAATGCTTCTACCTCGCCTTTTACTTTTAAATAAAAGTTATTGCTTTTGCTGTTTGCGCCAACAGACGATACAAGCATGAATTTTGGAATTTTTAAATCAGCTACAATTTGTGCAATTCTTATGGGTAAATCTAAATCCACTTTTTTATAAGCAGTCATATCGCCCTTTACCTTTTTTTGGGTAGTACCTATTGCACAAAAAACAGCATCAGTTCCCTCAAGCGCTTTTGAAACTGCTTTCTTGTCATTAAAATCAACGATGATTAATTTGATTTTACTATGGTTGACCGGGATGGTTCTTCGGGTTAAAATCTGAATGCTAGTGTAATTTTTGTCGTTTACCAGTTGCTCCAACAATAAGCTGCCAATTAATCCACTAGCACCAATAACAGTAGCAATTTTATTGTCCATGTTTTTATTTTGGGTTTAGGCCAAGTTGTTTACGAAGTAAAGTTAATCTAGATCTGTTCTAATATAATTCTTGTAGCCTCTTCCAATGTGTTGCCAAAAAAAATCAATCCTTCATCATGTCCGCCCATGACAATAATATGATTACCGACCTTGTTTTCGCGAATTAAGTCTTGGATGGCATATGCCATTTCTGGCGTGCCATAGGCAGTATCTGGAGCAGTAGTAGCTGCATGATTAAGCAAACTGTTCCATTTTTCTTTGTGGTGTACATGAATCACTGCATTCGTTTCTTTTGAACAGGAATAAATAGCTGCATGGGTTAATGATTCAGAAGATGCCATTGTCAACCCCTTGCAGGTTAACTGATTTAAAGCAAAATCGAAATCCGTCACCAATGCATAATGTGCTGCCGATAAATGTCGGATACCGCCAGTAGCTGATCCTGAAACCAAAAATAAGTTTTCATCCACCCGTATGCTGATGTTGCCAAATCCAATTCCATTTTCATACATGCCGATGTATCCCTCATCAAAAAGAACCGTTCTCCATTTATTGATTTCATCTATTTGATGGGGTTGGATAATATCCGTCTTTATCCAGTTGCATTGGTATTTAATATAACCTTCGTCCATTATCTTTTTTCTGGGAATAACTCTAGTATACTTTTTTTATTTGCTTCGCAGATACCGCGTTCGGTGATTATGCCGGTGACCAATCTTCCGGGTGTTACATCGAAACCAAAGTTCTTGGCTGGACTTCCTTCAGGGGTCAATTGGACTTTCTTAATTTCTCCTTCACAAAGTCCTTCAATAAAAGCGACTTCCTCAGGGTCTCTTTCTTCAATTTCTATTTGGGAAATACCATCTTCTATTTGCCAATCGAATGAAGACATCGGGACTGCTGCATAGAAGGGGATGTTGTTGTCTTTTGCTGCTAATGCTTTTAAATAGGTCCCAATTTTGTTGGCTACATCTCCAGTACTTGTCGTTCTGTCTGATCCAACAATCACCATATCCACCATGCC
>JBFYPP010000132.1:0-5753 GCA_041303255.1 Chitinophagia bacterium
GCAGCATCTGTGACCTTTCCGGAAACCGTCCGGTTCTGAGCAGAGAGTTGTCCTACTAAAAACAACACCCCACACAAAAGAAACAAGATCTTTCTCATGTCTTTAAGTTTGATTTAATTAAATGTTAACGTATTGCGAAAATATGATAAGACAACTAATTTGCCCTGTTTGTTGCAACTTAAATCTCAAATAAAATTTTTCACATGACTGCTGTTTGCATTAGAAATCACTGAAAAATGATGATTTAGGGGCTATTTTTAAATTTTTTCTATTTTGGAAATAAATAATGCCCTGTTATTTTGAATTTTTTTAAAAAATGTTATTTTTTTGACTATTTTCTTGCTCTTTTGCCCATCAACAAAAGTAGTGATGGTAAAAGGACCAAATTGGTTAAAGTGGCTGTTAACAGTGTAAATGAGGTGAGCCAGCCCAAAGCTTGGGTACTTCCAAAACCACTAAATACAAAAATGATGAAGCCTGCTATCAAAACAAGGGAGGTGTAGACGATACTGATTCCTGTGTCTCGTATGGTTTGCACCAAGGTATCTTGTATTTTACCGTCGAAATGTGGGAGCTCTTGTTTGTAGTTCACCAAAAAGCGAATGGTGATGTCAATTGCAATTCCCAAAGCCACACTAAATACCAAAACCGTGGATGGCTTTATCGCAATCCCAACCCAACCCATCAAGCCGGCAGTCATGATCAGCGGTATTAAATTGGGAATGAGTGAAGCAATTAAAATACGAATAGATTTAAAAAGATAGAGCATGCACAACGCGATGAAAAGAAATGCCCATAACACACTTTCTTTAAGTCCTTTGATAATAAATCGACTTCCTTCAAGGAAGGTGATACTCGAACCGGTAAGGGTAACGGTGGTTTTACTGGTGTCAAAATAGTTTCCTGCCTGTTGTTGAAGACTATCTATTAAAGCAGGCATTTTTAAACTGCCTACGTCTGCCATGTTAACACTAATTCTTGTTACTTGTCTGTTGTTGTCAATAAATGTCGACATCAATTTTTGCATAGAACTGGCATCCGTATTGGTCTTTTTACTTGGCTTCAAATAATCGGCAACAAAAGCACCATCAAATGCATTGGGCATTGAATAGTTGTTGCTGTCTCCATCATAAAAGCCTTGTTTTGCAAATTTTAATCCCTCCGCCAATGATAATGGCCTAGCCAACTCTGGATAGGTACTTATGTGTTCGCTAAAAGCGGCAACTTGATCGTATACCTGTAGTGCCCTTGAGCCGGCAATACCATTTTTCTTTCTGGTATCTATTAAAATCTCCAAAGGTAAAATTCCTTTAAAATGGTATTCAAAAAATTTCAGGTCGGTGTAAATTTTATCCTTCTGTGGTAAGTCGTCTACAATAAAAGCCTGGGTTTTTAATTTGGTTATTCCTGCTAATGACAAAACCAAAGCAATGGCTGTAGTTATGTAGATGGTTTTTTTGTGTACAAACACCCAGTTCTCAATCTTGGTAAGCAAGGCAAGCAACCATTTGTTTTCTAAATACCTTGTATGTTTTGCCTTTGGCACTGGCATGTAAAAAAGAGCAATTGGAATTACAATTAAAGAAATGAAAAACAAGGCCATGATATTGATTCCCGCTACAATACCAAACTCTTTTAGGATCAAACTTTTTGTCAATGCAAATACCGCAAAGCCCAATGCTGCACTGATGTTGCAAAACAAGGTTACAATACCCATTTTGCTGATCATTTCTACAATGGCTTTTTCTTTGTTGCCGTTTTTTAGATAGGCAGTATGAAACTTATTGAGAAAATAAATACAATTTGGAATGCCAATCACCACAACAAGAGGTGGAATAAGTGCTGTTAGTAAAGTGATTTTAAACCCAAATAAATAGATGGTTGCTAAGCTGTAAACAACACCAATCAGCACTACAGCCAGTGATAAAAAAGTAGTAGCAAGAGACCTGAAAAAGATAAAGAGAATAAGTGCTGAAAGAAGAATTGAGCCCAGTAAAAACCAATTCAATTCTTTTGCTATGCGCATGGCTACGTTTGTCCTGATTAATGGCAACCCGCTCAAGTGGACATCAAATCCTGTTTCTTTTGCAAATGCTTCTGCCTTGTCTTCAATTTCACCTACTGTTTTTTCTCTTGCTTTCGAGGCCAGGACTTCTTTGTTAATTCTTAGTCCAACCAAATAGGCTTTTGTTTCTGGGTTGTATAGAAGTCCTCTATAAAAAGGCAGCGAAAAAAATACGTTTTTTAATGTATCAAGTTGAAGTTGACTTTCTGCAAGGTTGGGGAATATTTTAATTGCATCAAGCTTTCCAGTGCTGTCATTTTTTTTCAATAATGCAGCTCCGTTTACACTAATTATATCCTCAACGCCATCCACTTGTTTAACTGCCTCAATAAACTTAGAAGTTGCATTGAATTTTTCAGGTGAAAAATAATTAGTCGTGATGAATCCAACGGTAAGCAAGTTGCCATCTTCTCCAAAGGTTTTTTTGAAGTTGAGGTAAGCCTTGTATTTTGGATGATCGGTAGGAATGGCTCTTGAAAAATCATAACTCAATTGTACTTTACTTGCCTGGTGCCCGAGTATTGCAGTTATTGCAAGGGTAACCAGTATCAATTGAATTCTATATTTGAGAATTGATTTACCCAGCCAATGCCACATGGTAATTTTTTACAAAGGAAAGCATTTATGTTACGCGATGAATTTTTTTATCTTCCTTCTACTCCGCTCATTTCACTAATTTTATCAGATGAAGTCCGGGTTTTTTTTACTCTCTTTCTGCCTTTCTGCGCTCCTGTTGTCTGGGCAGGGACTCCAGCCGATTGGTCAATGGAGAGATCACCTGCCCATGCGTTCCATTCTTTCTTTGGAGTTGGCTGGAAACAGTTTGGTTGCTGGTACCCCCTTTGGTTATTTTACTTACACGCCTTCATCAAAAGAGATCAGCACCTTCACTAAGTCCAATGGTCTATCCGAAGTGGTGTTGCGTTTAATTTCAAAAGCCCCCAATGCTGAAAAGATCTTGGTTGTTTATGAAAATGCCAACCTTGATTTGATTGCGGGTGATCAGGTGCGAAACATTCCGGATTTGTTGAAAAGCAATATCCAAGGCGATAAAACCATCAATCATGTGCAATGGGTGGGTGAGGATGCTTTTTTGTCAACCAATTTTGGCATTGTTGTACTTAATGCCCAGCGCGTAGAAATAAAGGATACGTATCGACCGGGTAAAAATGGATCCTCTGTAATCATTAACCAGACTGTCTTGTATAAGGGGATGCTTTATGCCGCCACCTCACAAGGTTTATTGAAAGCCAATTTTCCATCTTCGTCATTGGCCGATTTTCGAAATTGGTCAAATGAGGAAATTGTAGGCTCACAAGATCCAATTCAACGTGTGGTTGTTTGGAACGACAAATTGGTTGCAGAAAGAAATGATTCGGTTTTTCAAAAAATCGACAATCAGTGGAACCTTATTTATTCTAGCAAAAAAAAGATAACCACAATCGTGGTTGTAAACAACCAATTGTATATTGGTGAGTCGGCTCAAAACAAAGGTAACTTTGTAGTTATTGAACCAACTGCAGGTTCTCCTAAAATTCTTGAATCCAAACACCTTACTTATCCAACAGCTTGTGTACTGCTGGATAATCAAATTTGGGCGGCTGATTTTCAGAATGGTATTGTGGAGCTGGGAAATGATGGCACTGCACCGGTATATCCTGAAACACCCGACGGTATTGCCCTGGGTGAAGGACATTACGCAGATGGAATAATTTTTGCAGCAGCCGGACAACAAGTGAATTCAGCCGTAAACAACAAAGGGATTGCTGGTATTTACAAGTATGATGGGGATGCTTGGGATAATTTTACTTCCTATACATTAGCTGCTTTAGATACCATAAATGATTTGCGTTCTGTTGTTTATTACCCATCTTCTGAATCTATATATGCAGGATCTTTTGAAGATGGTCTTCTTGAAATTACAAAAGACAATAAACTGAACCTGTTCAAACAAAATTCATTTTTGTCTTCTGCAATCAATTCCAATGCCTCCTATCGGGTGGGTGGTTTGGCACTCGATAAAGATCAACAACTGTGGATTACCAACAGTGGTGCGCTGCAAGGTCTTGTGGTAAAAAAGAAAGATAGGACAACAAAAAAATTCACCATTCCATTTTCTTATGCAGGGTATGCATTGTCTAAAATTATTGTGGACCTAGACAACCGTAAATGGATGATTGCGCCTAATGGGGATGGTGTGTTTTGCTTCGATCATGGAGAAAATATCGATCAAATTGGAGATGACAGGTGGAGGCAATTTAAACAGGGCTTGGGTAGAGGAAATTTACCTTCTAATCAGGTAAAAAGTTTGGCCTGTGATAGAAATGGGTTTATTTGGTTGGGAACCGACAAAGGCCTTGCAGTGGTGCAGTGTACTGAGGAGTTGTTTAGTTCCAGTTGCGAAGCAATTTTACCGGTGGTACAACAAGATAATTTTGCCGGTCGTTTATTGTCGGAAGAAATCATTAACGACATTAAAGTAGATGGCGCAGACCGTAAGTGGATAGCCACATCCAATGGTGTTTGGTTACTGAGTGCAGATGGACAAAAAGTGATTGGCCGTTTTACTGAAAAAAATAGTGTTTTATTGAGTGATGAGGTCCGTTCAATTGTTATTCACCAAAAAACGGGAGAGGTTTTCTTTTTTACAAAAAATGGCATTTGCTCTTTTAGGGGAACTGCTACTGAGCCTGAAACCGTGCAAAAGAAACCTTTCATATTTCCCAATCCAGTGCCACCAGGATATGCAGGTACTATCGCTATTCGCGATTTACCTGAAAACGCTTGGGTTAGAATAACCGAATTGGATGGGCGGTTGGTGTATCAAACAAGGTCGTTAGGTGGACAAGCCATTTGGAATGGAAAAAATTATAAAGGTGAGCGTGCGAGCTCTGGCACCTATCTCATTTTTGTTTCTAATGAAAACAACACAGAGCAAGTGGCAGGAAAAATTTTCTTCATAAAATGAGTATGGGTAAACCATACCAGACCAGAGGCATCATCATTCGCACTGTAAAGTATGGTGAAACCTCTCTTGTTGTTTCCATCTTTACTTCCATGTTTGGTTTACAACAATACATGGTGAAGGGCGTGCGGTCCTCAAAAAAATCAGCTTCAATTTCACATGGCCAATTGCAGATAGGGAATATTTTAGATTTGGTGGTTTTACACAACGAGAAAAACACCTTACAATACATCAAAGAATGCAAGCAGCCATTTTATTATGAACATCTTTTTGTGGATGTAACAAAAAATGCTGTGATGCTTTTCATGATTGAACTTTTACAAAAATGCATTAAACAACCGGATCCCGCACCAGATTTGTATGATTTTATCGAAGACATCATGCGCGGGTTAGATAAGGCCAGTGCTACACAAACAGCAAATCTTCCACTTTTTTTTACGATTCAACTTTCGCATTTTTTTGGATTTAGGTTGATGGACAATTACAGCGAAAAAAACAATTTACTGGATTTGCATGAAGGGAAATTTGTTTCTGCTTTGCCAATACACCAAATGGTGATCACCTTTCCCAAAAGTGAATACATTGCCCATTTTTTGAGAGTTTTGCAACTAGAGGAATTGGATGATATTAAAATGAACAAGCAATTACGCAATGAGCTACTTGATCGCTGTTTACAGTTTTATGAACTACACCTATCGCCATTTGGTTTGATGCGTTCATTGC
>JBFYPP010000133.1:0-5716 GCA_041303255.1 Chitinophagia bacterium
ACAAACAACGCTTTTCCTTCAGGGAGACAAACACTGGGTAAACTAAAATTGGGAATGGGATTGGGATTTATATCCAACACAATAGATTTGGGTATGCTGGTACAACCATAGTCGGTTTTTACATTCAACTCAATATTGTATTGCTGATACACATCAAAAACATAATCAAATGGGAGTCCGGTGTTTTTTAACTGGACTCCTTTTCCGTCGCCAAAATTCCAGTTCCAGTCGGCAATAGATCCTGCAAGTGGTAAAGATGTGCTGGTGAAATTTAAGGGTGTTTTTTCACATTGAATGGGCGCAATAGTGAAATCAGCAATAGGTCTCGGCCACACAACAATATCTTTTGTTGCTGAGTCCTTACAAACTGTATTTGCACTGGAACTGAATACATATTTTATAGGGTAGGTTCCCGCGCCAGCAATTGCAGGATCAAATAAACCGGTAGGCGATATGCCTGTCCCGCTGAAAATGAAACTACCTGGCACCAATGGATCTGCACTAGCCTCTGTTATTGGACGAGGTGCAGCTTCCAAGCAAATGCCAGGAATGTCTATGAAGGTTACTTTTGGACTAGCAAATAGTGTTATCGGTTTTTCTAAAGCTTTTCTACAGGCAAGTGCTTCGCCAGAGTAGGCTACTAACCTAATGTTAAGCGCTTTTGTACCCGGACTTTGAAAATCAGCGTATTTTATTTCATAGGTCTTATCAATTAATGGGTTTTCATCAACTGTTTTCAACGTAGGGTCATTCTGATCCCAAAAAATTTCTAGCCGCGTTACATTATCTAAATCAATAGTGGATTTATTTACAATCTTCACCAAGTCGTTACTACACAATTCAGCTGCTGCCAATATATCAAAGGCAGGGACTGGGTTTGCTCCATTCACTTTAAAGCTTTGTGTTTTTGTTGCAATACATCCTCTTGCATTTACTGTTTGTGTAACACTGTACCTGCCAACTGCTCTGTATTGAACCAATGGGTCTTTTGTTGTAGGTGCCCCAGGATTTGGAATTGGCGCTGGACTAACTGGACTGACGCCATCATTGAAATTCCATTGGTAGGTAAATGAACTATATCCGTCTGCACTTTTTGTGGTATCAATAAATTGTGCGAGTGCATCATCCAGACAAATTTCAGGAAGTACAAATCCTGGTTCAGGTAATGGATGAACTTTGAAACCACCAGCAATTCTAAACGTATCGCTTTCGCATCCGGTTTGTGATTGCGCCAATAGACGGACATCTTTGGTTCCCCAAGTGTTATAACTAGTATTAACCGGACTGGCATCATTTTTTGTGATGAAGCCTGCGCCATCGTCTATATTCCATTTCCATTTTGTTAATGTACCGCTTACAATTGATGAAGCATCTCGTAGTATTAGCAATGAATCTACACAGGTACTTGTAGGTAAATTAAATTTTGCAATTGGTCTGTCGCTTAACTCAATAAGGACAGTGCTATCAGGAGAAAAACAACCACGCGTAGAAGCAACTGCCACCGAGACAGGTACAAAGCCGGTTCTGTTTAATACAACATCATTTACATCGGGTAATGGTGTAAGAAATGGACTGCCTGTACCGAAATCCCATCTCCAATTTACTCCCGTTGTAGGGTCAGCTGTAAAATCGATGCCATCTTCTGCACAACCAGTTGATGCGTAACTAAATTTTGCAATTGGTTTATCGATGATGAGTTTGATTGTTTTTTTTGATGTACCACATCCTGCGCCACTTGCAGTGATGGTATAAAAACCCGTGTCTTTGTAATTGTAGTTTGGCAGACTAAGGTTAGAGGTATTGCTTGAGTAACCATTGGGACCAATCCATGAAAAAACAATACCTGCCTCTGAATTAAATGCATTTATCCCAACGGTAGTATTGTAACAAAATATTTTTTCATCTCTGATCAGGTTTGATGGGTCATCAGGGTCTCTAAGCAAAATGGTATTCGTACTAAAGTCTGAGAAATAACCAAAGCGGGCTGTAGATGATGGCCCTCCTTGTATGATTCCCACATGAAATTTCCCGCTGTTGTTTTTAATGATTATGGATTGTCCACTTGCCACCACTGAACTGGGTATGGTAATTCTTACGTAGCCCCATTTTCCGATGGTGCCAGGTACTTGCGAAAATGAATTTGGTCCAATTAGCGCATTAGAACCGTTTATTGTAAAGTCATTTATAATGTCAAAAGTAGAAAGCACGTTTACATAAAATTGTTCAGTACCTGCCGTGGCTCTAACTGCTGTAACTTGCGTAGAGCCAGTACACTTCAATGAAGGAATAACAGCACCTCCAATTTCACAACCAAAGCCAGAGATTTGAAAAACTTGGACAGGCTTGTTTGATGTTACGTAAACAGATTCAAGAGACAATTTGGCTGAAAAAAAATCACCGGCATTAATTGTTTGAGTTCTTCCATCGCTTGTTTGTATTGTGGTGCCATCTTCAGTTGCAAAAACATAATACAGATCTGGAGAAATATTAAAATAGCCTTTTAAAAGAACAAATTCGGTTCCTGCTAGTCTGTCCGGAATCAATTGATCTCCAGCAGTGTCTCCGCAAAATTGTCCTGGTATACTGATTGAATCATCTTTTGTTGTTATGGCTATGGGCTTGTCTGATTTTACAAGGGTGCCTCCTGGCTTTCCCGTTGAAAGATCAGAGCTTGCTGTACATACATAAGTTTCACCCCTATTTAACCTGATTGTAAAAGTTGATCCAGCCGGGTTCCCAACCAGATTTCTAGTTGGGGTAATTTCAATTGTGGTATTATTTTCTGTAGCAAGAATGATAAATTCACACAAATAGGGGCCATCATTTCTTCTCCATGTGTCTAGATCCATTTGAAATGGCACAGTAAATTTTATTCCCAAAGCGTTTTCGCCTTTGAGTGCATACATGTCGCCATTTCCTGTATTTGCAATATCATAATAACAGGTTATTGGTCTGTCTGATTTTACTTGCAGTCCTTTATTCGAAACCATATTGGTAGCTCCGTTTTCTATTTGGATTATATAAGGAGTAAGATCAAATGATTGAGTGCTGTTTGCTGCAACAAAAAAGCTTAAGGTTGGAAATGCAGGATTTGCAGGTTGGGTAATTGTTATGAATGCGGGGTTGTCTGTTGTTGCTACTCTTAAAAAAATTGGACGATCAGCATGTAACTGTTGCAAATCAGGTGCAGCAAACCAGAATAAGGTATCTGTCTGAGCTTTTGCTGAATAGGAGCTCAATAAAATGAAAAATCCAAGTAATAACTTTTTCAGCAACTGCATCCATAGAATTATTGAAAAGCAATTTATGCAATCATCACCGAGTCTCATCTCTTTTTTTTATATTCGGTAAATAAACATGCCATCATGAAAAAACTATTTACATTCTTCGCTTTGCTTTTTTCTTTTTTTGCAACTGCACAAGACCATGCAGCGCCTCCTCCTCCACCTGAAATTATTGGACGTTGGGATTTAACAGTCGATCAAGGTGATAAAATAGTTCCATCTTGGTTGGAAGTCGAGCTTTCTGGTATCAGAACGCTAGTTGGACATTTTGTTGCTGAAGGCGGAAGTGCAAGACCTATTGCAAAAGTTAATTTCACCAATGGCAAAGTAAATTTTAGTATTCCTCCGCAATGGGACATGACCGATATTGATTTGGTGATGAATGCTGAAATTAAAGATGGTAAACTTGTAGGCACCATAAAAAATAACCGTGGGGAAACACAACCATTTGTTGGTGAGCGTGCACCTTCGCTTCATAGAACCGCAGCACCTGTTTGGAGTGCACCCATCACTTTGTTTAATGGAAAAGATTTAAGTGGATGGAAAACGCAGACCAACGACAACCAGTGGGTGGCTGAAAATGGAATCATGAAAAGTCCGCGTTCTGGTTCTAACATCATGACCGACCAAAAATTCAATGATTTTAAATTGCATATTGAAGTGCGCTATCCTAAAGGAAGCAACAGTGGTGTGTATTTACGCGGACGATACGAAGTGCAAGTAGAAGACAGTTATGGCAGGGAACCCGACTCTCATTTTTTTGGTGGTGTTTATGGATTTTTAACACCAAACCAAATGGCGGTGAAACCAGCTGGCGAATGGCAGGTATACGATATTACTTTGATTGGGCGCAGGGTGACTGTTGTTGCTAATGGCAAGACCATCATCAGCGACCAAATTATTCCTGGTATCACTGGTGGTGCGTTGGATAGTAAAGAAGGCGAGCCAGGTCCCATTTTCTTACAAGGAGATCATGGTCCCGTTGAATTCAGAAATATTGTGATTACTCCAGCAAAATAAGTTGCTGCGGGTTATCGATTTCTTTTTTTGAGTTGATGTTAATCTTTGATTTCTTCGAAATCGATGTAATCGCTTTTGTTTGCGCGCGTTGATTTCTTTTCTGGTTCAGGTGTTGGGCTTTGGGTGTATTGCTCTTGTTGTTCGCGCATGGCATTGAATTGTTTTTTTACCTGCTTTGTGGTTTTATAAACAGGCACAACAAAGCCTACAATAAATCGGTAAGCGAAGTAGATGGCAAATCCCAATAAGATATAGCGTAACATATTGCGAAGTTAGTTAATTGCAAAAACTTAGGTAAGGATTTTGGGAATTGGTTCTTTTAAATTTAACAAGCTATCCTGCTGTTATTTCTCTCCTTTTAGCGCATCGCCAATTTTGTCAGCCACCTTATTAACGAGGTTGCTAACGCCTTGTTGTAATTTTTCACTTTCCATAAACCTGCCAACGATATCAGCCCAGAAATTGGTTGTGGTGCGTTTGCCACCAAAAATGCTGTTGAGGGTCATGTTGAAATAATTTCCTTTTAGGCTTTGGAAGTTATGGTCGATACTGCTTTCCAAACTTTTCTGCTTCATTTTCAATTCGCGGATGGTCCTGTCGAGTTGCTCTATATTTCTAATTCGTCTATTCATTTCAATAAAATTCATCCTCTTCCTCCTGGGTGGAAGTCTGTATGAACAGGCGGATCAAGGGGTTAAGAAATAAAGCTTTTCTAAAAACAACGGATAGTGCAAGGATCAGCAGAAAAACACCTCCGCCGCACAAGAATCCCATGGCGGCGCTTCCGAGTATATCAGCCATAAACCAGGAGAATGAAATTACCAAGAACAGGAGGAAAAACAAGACCATGAAACTGATGATCGTGACAAGAATAAGCATACTCAAGGTCCTTGACAGGCTTCTTACAGAGGTAAGTTTTAGCAAATTAAGTCTGGTTTCCACGTAATCTGAAACCAATCGCTTGTTTTCTTTGTAAAAATCGTTTAGGTTTTCAGACATAAAACGAAGAAGTTATGGGTTGCAATTGTCAGTTAAAGGCATTGAGTGAAGTTATGTAATCCTTTTAAAGAAAAAATGACAGTGGTCAGTCGGCATGCCAACACACAACAATTTTGCCATTTCACCCAGTTTTTCTATCTTTGTAAACGAAAGAGGAACAATTGAAGGGAACGGAGTCGTTCCCTTCTTTATTTCTATACCATGTCGAACGAAGATAAAACACTGATAATCAATGCTTTAGTAGATGGCCTTTTAGAGGCTGAGCCTACTATTTTTTTGGTGAGGGTGCATATAAGGCCAATCAACAATATTTCTGTGTATGTGGATGGTGATGAGGGTGTTACGATTGAAAAATGTGTAAGACTCAACAGGGCTTTGTACAAGTTGATTGTTGAGAAGGAAATAGCGAATGA
>JBFYPP010000134.1:0-5695 GCA_041303255.1 Chitinophagia bacterium
GTCGTAACTGCCATGAAAAACAACAGCCCAAAATAATCCGGCTAGCAGCAGATAAGTTTCTCTTTTCTGTGAAAACTTTGCCTTGCCCATGAAATAGCCCATGATGATGGCAAAAGTAGCATGGGCAGGGACTGCCAAAAACATACGAACCACCCCAGTCGCCACACCATACTCATATACATACATGATATTTTCTACTGTTGCAAAGCCCATTCCAACCATCACCGCATAAACAATTCCATCAAATGGTTCATCATATTCTGGTTGACGGTAGGCGTATTTCTTCAACATAAAATATTTACAAGCCTCTTCTGGTAAAGCCACCATTAAATAGGCCTTCAGTGCATTACCAAGCGTAGATTGAAAAAACAGGTTTTGTTCTGTGAAGGTAATGGGTAGCTCAAGGAGCATGGCCGGAATGGTGGATAAGGCACCCAATAGAAAACTAATGATCAAATGCTTTCTGGGTTCTCGGTTGTACTCGTCTTTGAAAATAATATAGGCAGAAATAGCTACCCCCGGTGCAATGGCCAACATGAGCCAATTCATAGAATTACTTTGGATGAAGGTAAAACAAAATCGTGCTCATGACGAAGGAGTTCTTTAAATTTAAGTATGAATTACAGATGTAAATCAGCCCTTCTTAAATTGTTTTTATTTTCTCTCATTTCAGGTTTCTTCAGCTCTTGCCTGTTGGATAACCAAGATGAAGAATGGCGTGAATATTTGGGTGGGGCGGATAGGAATCATTATTCCAGTTTAACACAGATTAATACAGCCAATGTTGGCCAACTTCAACAAGTTTGGGAATTTCATACTGGGGATACATCCGGACAAATGCAATGCAATCCAATTGTTGTAGATGGGTTGCTGTATGGTTCAACTGCATCCATTGAAATCTTCGCACTAAACGCTTCGACTGGCAAAGAAGTCTGGCGGTTTCGTGATGTAAGGGATGAACAATGGTTCAGCACCAATCGTGGAGTCGCCCACTGGGAATTGGGTGGAGATAGTCGAATTTTGTTTAGTGCAGGCAGCTGGCTTTATGCTTTAGATGCAAAAACAGGAAAATTAATTACCTCTTTCGGCGATAGTGGTCGCGTTAGTCTAAAAGCAGGCTTGGGTAATAAAGCAAGTGAAAAGTTTGTGATTGCCAGCACCCCGGGTACAATTTACCGCAACTCCATCATCATGCCACTTAGGCTTTCTGAAAGTTTAGGAGCCGCTCCAGGGTATATACAATCCTTTGATATTATTACAGGAAAGCTGAATTGGGTATTCAAAACAATTCCCGGTCCGGGTGATCTTGGATACGAAACCTGGGAAAAAGACAATTATCTAAACGAAGAAGTGGGTGGCGCAAATTCATGGGCTGGTATGAGTATTGACCGGGAAAGGGGCATGGTTTTTGTGCCGACTGGCTCTGCTGCTTTTGATTTTTATGGGGGAAATAGAAAAGGGAACAATCTATTTGCTAACTGTATCCTGGCCTTAGACGCCAAAACGGGTAAGCTGAAATGGTTTTATCAGCTCACCCATCACGATGTTTGGGATCGGGATTTGCCTGCTCCTCCTAATTTGATTACACTATCCATCAATGGAAAGAAAGTAGATGCTGTGGCACAGATTACAAAGCAGGGATATGTGTTTGTTTTTGATCGTGAATCCGGCAGGCCTATCTACGACATTGAAGAAGTTCCTGTGAATACCGACGGGGTAGATGGAGAGACTTTATCGCCAACTCAACCACGCCCAACCCGACCGGCTCCATTTGCCAGGCAATCATTTAAAGAGGAGGAGATTAGCCTATTTGCTGATAATCGAAATGAACTGGTGGAGCAGTATAAGAAAATCCGAAAAGGCTGGTACGACCCCCCATCTTTGGAAGGAACCCTCATTTTCCCTGGATTTGATGGAGGGGGAGAATGGGGTGGCGCTGCGTTTGATAAAGAGACAGGACTTCTCTATGTCAATGCTACAGAAATGCCTTGGGTTCTACAATTAACAAAAGAAAAAATTAAATCAAATGCTTCATTGTCAATTGGTAATGAAGTATATCTTAATAATTGCTCAAGCTGTCATGGAGCAAATAAAAAAGGAAATTCTGCAAGTGGGTACCCCTCTTTAACTGCGTTGGCTGGGCGAAAGAAAAGAGATGAAATTGAGCGAATTGTGACTGGAGGTAAGGGGATGATGCCTGGCTTTCCATTGCTGAAATCGGAAGAGAAAAAGGCGTTAGTTGATCATTTATTGGGTATTGAAAAACTGGAGGGAGTTGAAAAGTCGGGCAATTCTCCGGCTACTAAAGTCCCTTATGGCTTCACTGGCTATAACAAGTTTTTGGATTCAAAGGGGTATCCTGGTATCCAGCCACCTTGGGGAACGCTTACTGCAATAAATTTAGCCAGTGGGGAGCATGTTTGGCGGGTTCCTTTGGGAGAGTATGAGGAGTTGACGGCAAAAGGGGTGCCGGTTACCGGGACTGAAAATTATGGGGGTGGTATTGTTACAAAGGGGGGCTTGTTTTTTATTGGAGCTACAAAAGATGAGCGGTTCAGGGCATTTGACAAGTTGACTGGTAAAATGCTTTGGCAGTCTGAAATTCCAGCATCATCTTTTGCTTCACCAAGTACCTATAAAGTAAATGGTAATCAGTATGTTGTAGTTGTTTGTGGCGGTACAAAAATGGGCACAAAAAAAGGCGACAGTTATGTCGCCTTTGCTATAAGAAAATAAGTATATTCTTTATTTTAACCGGGTTTGTACATATGCTGCGGCTTGTTCCGGCGTTAGGATACCGAGTATCATTTGCCTTAAACCTTCAGACATAATTGCATCTCCTGTTGGGGAGCTGGCGCTTAGCTTTTCGTCCATTAGTCGGACCGTCAAGGTTGCATTTTTTGAAGCATCGAACATTTCTTGTGCCAATGGGTTTGTAACCAGAAACGCACCTGGTGTATAGGAGAAGAATCCGGGAAGTTCATTCATAATCCCATGTCCGTATTCGATTCCTGAAAGCCATTTGAGGTAGGTGATAGCGGCATCGTAGTTTTTAGATTTTTTATTTACACCAATTCCGGCATCTACTTGAAAGCAATATTGAAGTTTATCCCCTGCATTTTTTACTGGAGGAGCAAACCATCCCAGGTTTGTGCTATTTAAGCCACGCTCTTTAAAAAGGCTAATTTCCCAAGATCCCCCAATAAAAATGGCGGCTTTTCCAGCAGCAAATAAATCTCTTGCTCCTTCGTAATCCAGTGTTTCATATCCGGTTGGGAAGTATTTTTTTAAAGAGTTGACCATATTGAATGCATCAATAAAATTGGCATCAGTTAGTTTTTGTGTACCATTGATTAGTGCTTGTCTTGCTGTCTCTCCTCCGTAAAAATTAGCGCCCAGTCCACAATAAATAACCCTGTTCAATGTCCATCCTGTAGCAGCTCCTTGTGCAATTACGGTTTCACCGGCGATCTTTAATTTTTCACAAGCAGCAATGAATTCTGTCCAATTGGTTGGCTCTTGTATTTGGTATTTGCTAAATAGGGCCTTGTTGTAATACACTCCGTGGGTTACACCTACTGAAGGGCTACCGTAGGTGATACCTGATTCCGTTGTCCATGCTGCTAATGGTGTTTTAGGATATGCACTAAGATTTGGAACAACAGTGGTTAAGTCGGCTAAATATCCAGCATTGTATAAGGCCCTGCCCCTGTCGTACGACCAAAGGAAGATAAGATCTGCACCAACACCTTTTGCGAGATTGGAAGTGACTACAGAATCATATATGATATCACCGGGGGAAGTAAAATTTATTCTAATATTTGGGTATAAAGCCGTGAATTGCGCATTGATACGATTCATTTCATCTACATCATCCACCCTCCAACTTGTAAAATTCAGTTCTATTGCCTTGTTTTCATTTTTTTCACAACTTTCAAATGAAAGAATTAACAATGTTGCTAAAGCTAAATACCGAGAATTTCTTCTAAAGAAATTAATAACCACCTCATGATTGCCTGATCCTTTCATTTTTAAAATATTATTTGATAAATTGTAAGTGAATGTTTTCTTGAGTTATTGTGGGTGAAGGTATTGATTAAAGATTGGTTTGGTTGATTTCAATTATTAGAAGATGCGAACTCTAGGTATCAAATATTTCTTGCTGCATTTTTTTGTTTTTATGTTTTTTTATGGGATAGTTCAAGCCCAACGTTTTGGAGGAAATCCAACTACGGTAAAATGGAAGCAAATCGATATGCAATCAGCCGACATTATTTTTCCCAAGGGGATGGATACTGCAGCGTTTGCAATTTTAAAATGGATTAATAGGATAGACAAAGAGAAGACCGGCAAATTGGGAGGGCAGTCATTCAAAATGCCAATAGTCATCCAGAATCTCCCCGTCATTTCCAATGCTTATGTAGGCTTGGGTCCGTGGAGAAGTGAATTTTATACTTTCCCACCTCAGAATGCTTTGTATTTGGGATCGACCAGTTGGATTGAAAATTTGGTTGTTCATGAATACCGCCACGCTCACCAATACAGCAATTTTAAAAATGGGTTGTCCAAATTTGCTTATATAATTGCAGGACAACAAGGACAAGCATTAGCCAATTCGGCATCTGTTCCCGATTGGTTTTTTGAAGGGGATGCTGTTTACGAGGAAACAAAATACTTGAGTCAGGGTCGTGGACGCCTTCCTTATTTTTTCGATCCCTTTCATTCCATTTGGTTGGGAAAGAAGAAATATTCTTACCAAAAACTCCGCAGCGGATCTTTGAAAGACTTGGTGCCAAACCATTATGCATTGGGATACATCCTTGTTGCATATGGAAATACAACGTATGGAGATGAATTCTGGGGCAAAGTTACCCAAGACGCATCCAGGTTCAAGGGCATCTTCTATCCATTTCAAAAGGCAGTGAAAAAATACAGCGGGGTGTCTTATGCTGATTTTGTAAAAGCATCCTTGTCTTCATTCAAAGAACAGATGCCTCAATCGGTCACAGATACCTCAATGGAGTTGGTGAGCAGTCCGACTGAAAGACGGTTAATCAATTATCATTTTCCTGTATGGTTGGAGGGAGATTCAATTTTGGCTTTAAAATCTCCCTATAACCAAATCCCACATTGGGTATTGTTTCATGGGGGAAAAGAAAAGAGGTTGGGGGTGAAGGAAATTGGCTTTGAGGATTATTTTACTTACAAGCGAGGGTATCTTTTATACACAGCCAATGGATTTGATCCAAGATGGTCTTGGAAAGAGTTTAGTGATATTTCCATGTTTAATATTTATGATGGAAGCAGAACCCGTTTAACTAGGGGGGGAAGGTATTTGTCGCCCGACCTTTCAAATAGTGGAGATTTAGTAGTGGCTGCACATTACACTCCAGAGGGAAAATCTGAGTTGCATTTTATTCATAGAGAGACCCAAAAACGAGAAGCGGTATTTGAGCATCCCATGGGCCATTATCTCAGTTACCCTGTGTTTTCAGAAAATGATTCACTTGTATATTATGTGGTTAGAAATATGGCTGGTGAATCTGCTATTGAATCTTACGATCGAAAAACTGGAAAGATTTCTACTTTGGTCCCGCTTGTTAACACACCCATCTCCTTGTTAAGATCAAGGGGGCATTTTTTATTGTTTTCAGTCACCCAACAGAATAAGAATGAATTTTGGAAACACGATTTA
>JBFYPP010000135.1:0-5694 GCA_041303255.1 Chitinophagia bacterium
AAATGGTTGTTGGAAGACATGCGAAATGGAGTTTATAAAAAAGTACTTGGACTCCCTACTAACATTCCATTGGCCTTACGCATTCAAACCAGAGATGGAAAAACCTATGAGTCCCCTTTTCAAAACTCAGTAGAAAGTCCAGCTATCGATAGCGTAACTTTTAGACAAGAAGAAGATGGAGTTCGACTTTTTGTTCATGCCAGCAACACTTCGAGCAACTCAAAAAATTACAGATGGACGTATACCGAAACCTGGGAAAACAGATCCCGTTATGAAGCTTTCCATGATTTTGTAAATGGAGACATCGTAACAAGACCACTTGGAGACCAAATCTACAGGTGCTGGAAAACTGAAGGAGAAAAGAACATCATTGTTAACAATACCCAGGATCTTGATAAAGATGTAATCAGCTATCAACCCATCGCATTCATCCCCAACCGTAATGAAAAGTTTTACACACGATACAGCATTCTTGTTCAGCAAATTGGTCTCACCAAAGAAGCTTACGATTACTGGGAAATTCTTAAAAAAAATACTGAACTCACTGGATCACTCTTCGATCCGCAACCATCTATAATGCCTACCAATATTAAATGCACCAACGACCCTACCAAAGAAGCAGTTGGATTTATATCGGTTGGCAAGATCAGTGAAAAAAGGATTTTTATATTGAACTCGGAATTGAATTTATGGCCATCCAGAAATGAAGAAGCCGCTTGCAGTGCATTTGAGTTTCCAAGGTTTCAGGCAGAAAGATTTTTAACGTTAAACAAAGGCTTTCTTCCTGCTTATTTGGTTACCGCTGGTGGAGGATTTGGTGTAGCGCCAAGTGGTTGTGTGGACTGTAGATTGAATGGAGGAATAACTGTTGAACCCGCGTTTTGGTAAATTATGAATATGAAATTGAAACACATTTTAGGACTGATACTTCTTATCACTTTCAACTCGATTTCAGCTCAGGAAAAAGAGGTTGGAACATTTTATATATGGGCTGATCAGAAAGTGTCTATTACCGGCGAAGATCTATGGGTAGATGGATTAGTGAATCACCAGGGTAAAAATTTAAAGAGCATCACAATACGTTTGATAGATAGAAACGGACAAATCAAATCTGAAGTAGATGTTATTCCGCAAAACAATTCGTTTTCAGGATTTTTGAATATCCCTGAAACCCTGGCGAGTGATTATTATTTTCTTGATTGCTTTGCAAAAGGAATGCCTTCTACGTCGAGGTTACAACCCATCATGGTCATCAACCCAAGACTGGCGCCATTAAGTACCTGTTCGACTTCAAACTATGGAGTTAATCCAACTTCCCCAGCTGCCATCAAAATAAATACCAGCAAAGAGGAATACGGACCAAGAGCAGCTGTACGCATCAATTTAGATTTGCCAACTGCACTAGAACAGGTTACAGTTTCAGCAATTAGATACGATATGCTTGCTGCAAAAATGGATTCACTTGCCTCCCAATTTTCACTTTCCTTCAACCACAACAGCAACGGCAGTTTAGAAAATGAAGGACAACTAATTACCGTTACTGCCATCAGCAATGGAGCTCCATTAAAAAATGTGAAATTGATTGCCGCATTAAAAGGATCAAAAGCAGTAGTAGGCACCAGCACAACCAATGAAGAAGGAATGGCCAAATTCATTTTGCCATTAACCTACGATACAAGAACCCTGGTTATTTCAACATTGATAGAAACCAAGCAACGCATCAGTTTCTCAGTAGGAAAAACAGGAGAAGAAAAACAGCTCATTCAATTTGCTTGTTTGGAATTAAACGAAAATATGCGCGCTGCCATAGAAAGTAGGATGTTCAACAGCAGGGTCACCAACCGTTTTTTTGGTAGCAGTTTAAAAACATTTGAAATAACAGAAAGGGATACAAGCGACTTCTATGGCAAGGCCGATGCGGTTTTTCAACTAGACGACTATGTAAGATTTACCAATATGGAAGAGGTGATCAGTGAAATCATTCCACAGGTGAGGGTTAAAAAAAATAAAGACGAGTCGATATTGCAAGTAGTAAACTCTGCCTACAAAACATTTTTTGAAGACCAAGCTTTGGTTCTTCTAGATGGTGTTCCTGTAAAAAACACAGTGGCATTGCTAGAGTCTGATCCCTTGCTAATTAAATCAATAGAAGTAGTCTCTAAAAAATACCTCCAAGGCAACGCAGATTTCAATGGGATTGTCCATTTTAAATCCTACCGGGGAGACATGGCCAATTTCAAACCAAATCTTAATGACGCTCCCTTTCAATTCAATGGCATACAAGAATCTGCCTCTTTTCAAAATGCAGACCATGCGCAGTCGAAAGACCGACTACCAGACATGAGAAACTTATTGTGGAGAGAAACCAACATCTCTCAAGAGCAAATAAAAGCGGGTCTAAAATACTTTACGTCTGATGTTGAAGGCAGTTATAAAATTATTGTAAGGGGTATAAATGCCAATAAAGAACTGGTATCAGGAGAGAAGCTGATTACTGTAGTGGCTCAATAAAATTTATTGCTTAACCAAGTTGTTGATGAAGTTTTTCAAAGGCGTAACCACCTTGAGTT
Source organism: Chitinophagia bacterium (assembly GCA_041303255.1). Classification (GTDB taxonomy): domain Bacteria; phylum Bacteroidota; class Bacteroidia; order Chitinophagales; family Chitinophagaceae; genus Pollutibacter. The sequence continues at coordinate 2,571 of JBFYPP010000135.1, forward strand.
CACAATAGCCATTTTCCTTGGCCGCTTTTTTAAACAGTTCCTCTTTTTCTTCGTCCCAAAACTTGTCTAATTCACTGCCCGACTTATAAACACCAATTGCGTTTAATCCAACAGCTGCAATTTTTTCTAAATAAATTGCAGGCACAAGAAAATCCTTTAAGGCCGGTTTTTGATCAATATCCAACTGCACTTTTCTTGCATCAACCATCCACTGTTGCAGTAAGCTTTCAACCTGGTTTAATTTTTCTATCTCTTTTGTAACACCCACATTGGCAAACAAGGCAGTAACAGACCGGACTGCTTTTTGATCTGGCACAGCAATATCCACCATTAAAGTGTAGGGTGAAAATCTGGTAAAATTATTTGCCCTATTGCGTTTATAGCCCTGAACAGGTTCTAGGTATTGAACCAAATTAGAAAGTGAAGTGACATCGTTAGTTCCCATTAACCTTCGCAACATCATTTCCTTGTTCTTGATGTGAGTCAGCCCGAGTGATTCCAATTGAATAGAAACAATATCCATCCTTCTGTACATATCATCCACATTTCTCAGCTCTGCTGGAGACCATAGTCGCTCTGCTATTGCTGCGGTTCTTGGCCATACCCTTGAATCAAAGGTCTCAGCACTTACATGTTCTGTCCACATGGTAGCCTCACCACCTAAGATTAACTTTTCTTCTTCAGGAGAAAGCAGTTTTTCACCTTGCTGAATTTTTTTGATTATATCAGATTCAAAACGATCAAAATTGGCTTCACTATCTGGAATGATAATGTCATTTCGAAATGGAATAGGGTCGGTAAGGTAATGATAGGATGCAGGCTGTACAAGGTCGATGTAAAACCCTTTGGACAAGATGCTCTTGTAGCCATTTTTAGCGGAAGACAAAAGTGCCTCCATGCCGCGCCACGACTGAATAACCATGTCCTTCGGCACATTGGTTTCAATCAATTGATCATAAAGTCCCTCTTGAAAATATTTTTTTGCCGATGCGGGAGCCACTTCTTTCATCAGTACCTCATCCCATCCCACAGTTATTTTTCCACTCTTTTGAAGAATGGCCTGCACTTTTCTATTGAAATAGTTTTGAAGCGCAAGTGTGGTTTTTAAGTTGTTGCTCTGCATAAAAGACCTAATGGATTGGTTTTTTTGCCAATCCTTACCTGTATTTTCATCACCCCCAATATGAAAGTATTGATCGGGGAACAACGAAGCAACCTCGGTAAGCAAAGAGTCTAAAAAAGTATAGGTAGACGCTTTGGTAGGATCAAGTGTGGGATCAAAAACACCCCAATGGTCTTGCAAGACATAATCACGCTCCACAGAAGCCAAATGAGGATAGGCATAAATCATGGCAGTAGAGTGTCCTGGCACATCTATTTCAGGCACAACGCGAATCCCCCGCTGATCTGCGTACTGGACCATTTCCCTTACTTGTTCATGACTGAAATACATACCATCAGAAGCCAGTTGATGCAATCTCGGATACACTTTAGATTCAATGCGGTATCCTTGATCATCACTGATGTAAAAATGCAAAACATTCATTTTGACCGCAGCCATGGCATCGATGGTCCTTTTTATTACGTCCATTGGCATGAAATGATAAGGCTGAGAAACCAACAAGCCCCTCCAAGTAAACCTAGGTTCATCTTCTATGGCTATCCCTTTAAAAAAATACCCTTCTTGATCTGCTCCAATCAATTGAATAAGTGTTGCCAAACCCCTAATTGCACCAATGTCGTTGTTGGCACTCAGCAGTATTTGTGCTTGATCTATCTGCAATGAATAGGATTCATCCATACCCAGGGCCAGGTTTCCTTTATTTTTTATCTTAATCAACAACCCTCTTCCAGAAAGTTTACTGTCCGCATCCACCATCCACGTTTTAAAAAACAGGCCTGTCCGTTCCGCAACGCGCTGAAAAAAACGAGAGGCCTCTTTGTAGATCCTTTCATTTGCGTCTCCCTGTATTTCTATTTTAAAGGAAGTATTGATGCTGAAATCCTTGTTCTTGAGGGTATACTTTGCAGGCAAAGGCATCAGATCAGGTATCTGCGACTGAACAGGCACAATAAAAAAAAGAGAGACAAATAAAGCCAAGTATTTCATGAGAGTACCAATTTTGCAAGTGCTTGCCAAAATGCAGGATATCCATCCCAATACACAAAATTGCAGCCCCAATGCGGACAAGGATCTGATGTGTATACAAGGACTTTGCCAGCACCCGTATTTTTTATAACAATTGCCGGGTCATTTGTTTCTTTGAATCTTGCAACCACAACGGCATCATCCAATTCAAAAGTTTTGTTGTAGCCCAAGATAGGAGGGCAGCCTTTTAAATCAAGACCGGGACAAAGTGCTTCGCCTTCTGGGGTGAGTTCCATATAAAAACCTTCGGTGGTTTCTACTAGATCTTCATAATCCATGCACTTAACCGGAAGTATTTCCTTTAGTCTGGTTCTGCCCCATCCACCTTTTCCCAACTCGCCGGTAAAGGAGTACCAGCCGCCCAGGAACATGTATCTGCCTCCCGCATTGGCATGTTCAACAGACAACCTGATTCGATCAGGAAACGTGAGTATTTCTTTCCCAAACTTACTGCGGTCAAAAAACTTAGGCGATAGCTGAAAAAGTTTGGCATCAACGTCGCTAAAAATTACAAGATCATAATCGCTAAGCATTTGTTCGTAGTCGCCCGGACCTAAATTATTATAGAAATCCCATGCTGAAACTGAATTCACCTCGTATTCAGGATCCTTCTCCAGGGCTTCTTTCAGCCAAACACCGTAGTTAAATATTTCTAAACCTTTGGGACTGTGGTGAAAAGGAGTTTCAGCGAAAACCGGACCAGTTAAAATGGCCCAGTCGCCAACATAGTATACTTTTTTCATGGCATCATATTGTTTCTTAAATTTATTGAATTATTTGATAGGCAGCGCTTTCCTTATCTTTGTGGACTATGAAATTGTACAACTTCTTCATCAAATACCGCTTTCTCCTTGGCGTAGTAACATTAGTACTTGCAATTGCAGCCAACATCACTTGGGGCTTTTGGCCTTCTTTGGCACTGTATATCATTGCCGTAGTTGCAATTTTTACCCATTTCTTTATTGGCCCATTGCG
>JBFYPP010000136.1:0-5668 GCA_041303255.1 Chitinophagia bacterium
GCTTCAAAGACACATTAAAACAGAACATGGTGAACAGCTTAGCCTCATTTCTCTGGCATACATCATTATCGGTCATTGGTTACACCACAAAACCATATTGACAAACCGCTACGGGGTTCATTTCAATGAAAAATAGAATTAATTACCTTTTACAAGTACCCCTTGTTTAATCATGTCTGAAACTACTTGTGAAGTTTCATTAACATAGATGTCTTTTGTTAGATAACCAACCCATTGTTTTCTTCTTTCCAATTTGTCGTTATCAGAGGAAAGACGTTTTTCGTCCGCATCAAGCATTTTCACCTGAAGTGGTTTCAACTCTTTGTTGGATTCATCAATTTTCTTGAAGGCATCCCTGATTTTCTTTTGTTCATCTCTATAAGCTGTGAGTTCAAGTGAAAATACTTTTTCATTGGATTTTTCAATCAGCAACGATGAAGCTTTTATGGCATTGAACGCTGGATGGGCTTCTACCCTTTCCATGCTCCTTCTTTTCACAGACTCAAGATCGAAATTTGGCACTGTCCTGTTATAAAAGGCCTTTTGAATTTCATCCCAAGGCAAAGCATCAGGGTTGTCTTTCTCTCTGTATTTTAAACTCTCATATTGGTCAGGCAGAATCAAATTTGGTGTAACTCCTTTTAATTGAGTTGACCCCCCGTTAATTCTATAGAATTTTTGCAAAGTCAATTTTACTGTGCCAATGTCTGCACTTTCCTTATTTAACAGACCAGTATTGGGCTCTAAACCAATGTTACGCTGGACTGTTCCTTTTCCATAAGTAGTAGTGCTTCCAATAACAATACCCCTACCATAATCCTGAATGGCAGCTGCAAATATTTCAGAAGCTGAAGCTGAAAATTCATTCACCATCACTGCTAGAGGTCCGTCATACAAAACCGATTTATCCCTATCCCTTAAAATGGTAGGATTTCCTTCTCTGTCTTTCACTTGCACAATCGGGCCCTCTGGTATAAAGAGACCAACCATTTGCACAACATCATAAAGTGATCCACCACCATTGTTTCTGAGGTCAATGATAATGCCATCAATTTGCTGTTCTTTGAGTTTGATAATTTCACGAGCAACATCTTGTGAACATTTAGGACCATTGGGTCTCTCCCAATCAGCATAGAACTCAGGTAAAAATATGTAGCCAATTTTATTGCCATTCTCCAGTATAACAGCAGACTTAGCATAGGTTTCGTCTAAAATTACCTCGTCACGTATCATCGAGACAATTTTAATGGTCCCATCCGCTTTTTTTAAAGTAAGCCTCACTTCAGTTCCTTTTTTTCCTCTAATTAACTTGACTGCTTCTTCGGTTTCAAAACCAGTTAAATCTACCGCTTCGGTATTTGCTTGTCCTACTTTTACTACTTGATCACCAACCACAATTTGTTGCGATTTCCAAGCAGGTAAACCAGCCACAATTGTTGCAATACGGATAATTCCGCCTTCATCACTCCTCAAGGAAGCACCAATACCATAAAAACGACCACTCATTTGCTCATCGAATGACCTTTTTTCAATTGGAGGGAAAAAGGTGGTATGCGGATCCATGTAATTGGTAATTACATTGATAAATATGTCAAATCGATCATCTGGCTTAGACTTTGATACCATTCGATCAAAGTTTCTAGTAACGATCTTCTTAACTTTTTCTCTGGCTTCTTTCTCTAGTTCAATATCAGATTTATATAGACTATCTGATTTTTTAAGAAGATCACGAACATCTAAAAGATCAGCATAACGTTCGAGTGTTAGGAATTTAATACGCTTTCTCCATGATTCTTTTCTTGCTTGATCGCTTTTAGGAAAATCCAACTTATCAGCATCAAGGATAATTGATTCATCAGCTGTAAATTGGAACGATGATGAGAGCAGTGATGGATACTGGGTATTAAGTTCTGCTATACGTTTTTGATAAATTTGATCAACCGCATAAAAAAATTGAATTTTTGCTCCATGCATTTCATCGTCTATACTTGTCTCAAATTTTTTAAGTTCCCGAATATCTCCAGCAAGAAAAATGTTTTTATCCGGATCTAATGCTTCAATGTATTTTTTAAAAATATTTTTAGAGAACTCATCATCTACTTTTTTAGGATTGTAGTGAGCCACCTCCAACATATCCGTCACTTGTTGCAAAATTAATTCGTAACGGTCCGGAGGGTTACCAACACCAGAAGTATTGAAAGTAAATAAAGAACCTGCAATCAAAAACACAATAACTATCGGCAACGATTTTTTACTAAACATAAATTTTAAGAATTTAGATGTCATATTCAAAAATAGCTGTTTTGGTGGCCTTTGGAAACTGATTTTATGCAAGCGGACAAAAAGATTTGTTAAGAATGAAAAAGGGATCCTTTTTGGACCCCTTTTTAAAACTGGGAGGCTAATGGGTCTCGAACCCACGACCTTCTGAACCACAATCAGATGCTCTAACCTACTGAGCTATAGCCTCCGTGAAACGGAGAACGAAATTAACACAAATGTTTTCTTCTTCAAAATTGAATTTACAAAGACCAATAAAGGCTAACTTTGCAAAAAACTATAAGCCATGAATAGCTGGCTGCTGTTAATTCCACTTATTTCAGCTTTTATAGGATGGTTTACCAATTGGGTAGCCATAAAAATGCTTTTCCATCCTAAAGAACCTAAAAAAATCTTGTTCATCACCTTTCAAGGTGTATTTCCAAAAAGACAGAGACAGTTTGCTGAAAAGTTGGGGAAACTTGTAAGTACAGAGCTGCTGTCTTTTCGAGAAATTGAAGAAAAAATAGTCAACCCAGACAATATAAAAAAGCTAATGCCTTTTGTTGAATCAAAGGTGGATGACTTTTTAAGAAATAAATTAAGTGATGCATTTCCAATCATATCCATGTTTATAGGAGAGAGCACCATCAATCAGCTAAAAACAGTTTTTATGGCTGAGTTAGAAGTAATCTTTCCTGAAATGATTGCAGCCTACATGAAAAATCTAGAATCACAGCTTGATCTTGAAAAAATAGTCACGGAAAAAGTGTACGGCTTTTCTAGCGACAAAATGGAAGCCATTTTAAACCAAATCATGACTAAAGAATTCAAATTCATCGAAGTTATTGGCGGTATTCTTGGTTTTATAATAGGAATTGTACAAGTTTTGATCACCTTCTTCACAAACTAAACCTTCTCGCGTTTTACGTGTTTAACCTTTTGTTATCATTTTATCCGAATGATTAACGAATCGGAAGGCGTCTAATATCAAAATTGTGAGTAATGTATAAATTATTGTTCGGTATTTTCTTGTTTCTTTCAACTCAAGGTTTCGCCCAAATTCCAGGTGGTGGAAGACCAACTGGTAGCCAAAATATGAACATGGGCCGTTTTTATGGAAGGATTGTAGATGCAACAACCAATAAAAATATACAGGCCGCATCGGTACAACTTGTCCAAAGCAAAATGGATACAGCAACTAAAAAACGAAAAGAGGTGGTTGTTTCCGGGCAACTTACAAAAGGCAATGGAGATTTCAACCTAGAAAACTTGCCAATTATGGGGCAATTCAAACTTAAAATAACTGCAATTGGTTATACCCCATTAGAGAAGAGTGTAAAATTCGACGTAAATATGAACGGTGGTGATTTCTCAAAAATGCTAAACAATATTGATGTTGATTTGGGAAACATAAAATTAGAAATAGATGCAAAGCAATTGGATGAAGTAAAAGTAGTTGGAACGAAACCCTTCATGCAAATGGGGGTAGATAGAAAAGTGTTTAATGTTGAGAAAAACCTGGTATCAACAGGACAGACAGCTGCAGAAATGATGAAAAACATTCCTGGCGTTGATGTAGACATTGACGGCAATGTTTCATTAAGAAATGCTTCTCCAACCATCTTTGTTGATGGAAGGCCTACCAATCTTACTTTAGACCAGATACCATCCGATGCGATTCAAAGTGTTGAGTTAATTACAAATCCTTCAGCAAAATTTGATGCCTCAGGTGGCATGTCGGGTATCATCAATATCATTTTAAAGAAAAATAGAAAAGCAGGATACAATGGAAATATCAGAACAGGGATTGACTCAAGGGCAAGATTAAACTTTGGCGGAGACATCAACGTTAAACAAGGAAAGTTCAACTTCTTTGCTAGCTCAATGTACAACCAGCGAAAATCAATTGGAGAAGGACAGTCCTTGCGTGAAGAATTTTTCGCTACGCCTTCAATTAAGTACAATCAAACCAACAATCCACTCAGTTCAGGTTTCTTCAACTTCAATAGAGCTGGATTGGATTTTTTTGCAGACAACAGAAACACATTTACACTTTCAGGTAGTTATGTAAGGGGGCAATTTAACAATACAGATAAACTTTCCATCATAACAGATACACTTTATTCAACAGGAACAGAATCAATTTTGTCTGACAGGAGCACCAATTCAAGCTTTAGTTTCAATAATCTTGGGACGGCTTTAGGATATAAACACTTGTTCAGAAAAAAAGGAATGGAAATAACGGCTGATTTGAATTACAACAACAGTGTAAACAAAAGTAACGGCGGTTTTCAGACCCAATATTTTGATCTTGCTAATACGCCTAAAGGCAACATAATTGATCAGACCCAGAATGGCAAAGGGGGCAACTCTTTTTATACCTTTCAAACGGACTTTACCAATCCACTGGGAGAAAAAGCTAAATTAGAATTGGGACTAAGAGCTGCAATAAGAGATTTCGAAAGCGAAAACCTGAACTTTATTTATAACCTAGCCCTTGACCAGTATATTCCGATCACATCAATTAATGCCAATTATAAATTTAATGACCGGGTTCTTGCTTTTTACGGCACCTACGCGAATACCATTGGAAAGAAAACAAATTATCAATTGGGATTAAGGGTTGAAAATTCAAAATACACAGGAACACTACTTACCAATGGCAATACATTTGGTAACTCCTACCCTTTGAGTCTGTTTCCAAGTTTAAATTTTACACACCAAATTGATCAAACCCAAGACATTCAATTCAGTTTTGCCAGAAAAGTAAATAGGCCAAACTTTTTTCAAATTCTACCATTCGTTGATTATACAGACTCACTTAACATCAGCAGAGGTAATCCAGATCTAGTACCTGAATTTACCAATTCAATTGAATTGAATTATCAAAAAACATTTAAGAAAAGTCATAGTGTTTTAATATCCGGCTATTTTAAACAGACCAATAATTTAATCACGAGATTCCAGATCAAGGAAGAAAGCTCCATACCTGATAAAGACATTTTAATAAATACGTTTATCAATGCCAATAGCAGTCGTGCTTACGGTTTAGAATTTACAGCTAGGAATCCTGTAACCAAATGGCTAGAATTAACTACCAACCTTAACTTTTTTAATTCAGCTATCAACAGCAGTAATTTACAAGTTGATCTAAACAATTCACTTTGGAGTTTCTTTGGCAAAATAAATGCGAGCTTAAAACTTCCTGCGAATTTTACCTTGCAACTTGCTGCAGATTACAGAAGTAAAACAATCCTGCCACAGTCCAGTGGTTCTCGCAGCGGTTGGGGCGGCGGTGGTGGCGGAGGCTGGGGTGGATTTGTGCAAACATCAGCCCAAGGTTATATAGACCCCAATTATGGTTTTGAATTTGCACTAAGAAAAGAATTCTTAAAAGACAAGAAAG
>JBFYPP010000137.1:0-5654 GCA_041303255.1 Chitinophagia bacterium
GTAGTGAAGATGTTTGTGGGTTAACAGATGACGGACTTTATTTCGATGAGGAGCATCCCACCTTATGCAATTCTATTACTTTTTTGGAAAAAATCTTTTCATCATCTCCCCACTTAATCGCTTTGCATTCCGAAGATGATACCATTATTAGAAACAACTACATCAAGTATAAAAAAGAGTATGGCGAGTTCATTCCACCTTCTGCTCATACGGAGATCAGGAGTATTGATGCCTGCTTTCAATCAAGTAAGTCGGTAACCGAGCTGGCTGCTAAACACAACACACGTTTGCATTTGTTGCATATTTCAAGCGGAAAGGAAGCAGGTCTTTTTAATTCTACGCTGCCATTAAAAGACAAAAGAATTACATCGGAGACTACCATTCATCATTTGTGTTTTAATAACGAGGACTACGATCGACTTGGGAATCTAATTAAATGGAATCCTTCCATCAAATTCAAAAGCGATAATCAAAAATTACTGGAGTCATTAAAAAATAATCAAATTGATATCGTTGCTACTGATCATGCTCCGCACGGCATTGGAGAGAAGATTGGATTGTATGACCGTGTGAAGCCAGGTGGCCCCATGGTGCAGCATGCGCTACTTGCTTTATTGGATTTTTATCATCAAGGGAAGTTGTCGTTAAAAGAGATAGTTCAAAAAACAAGTAATGGCGTTGCTGAACTTTATCGAATTAAAGAACGGGGCTTTATCAGAGAGGGATATTTTGCTGATCTGATATTACTTGATTTAAGCAAATCAAATGTAGTTAGAGAGGAGAATCTTCTCTATAAATGTAATTGGTCGCCTTTCTTGTTTCATGAATTTAAGTCGAGCATAGATACTGTTTTTATAAATGGAGATATCTCTTTTACAAAAAACAAAATCTGTGCAAGTTCATCAGGGCATCGTTTAAAATTTGAAAAAATTAGATAGAAAAAATGGATACAGCAGCAAATTTTCAGGTTTTATTATCTAATATCACCAATCCAACATTGCTATTTTTTGTTTTAGGGATTGTAGCGTTTTTAATAAAAAGTGATTTAGAGATCCCGGCGCCTTCAATTAAGTTTATATCACTTTACTTGTTATTTTCAATAGGGTTTAAAGGGGGACAAGAATTGCAACACAGTGAATTCACGAGCGAGATATTTAATTCTTTGTTATTCGGTATGCTTCTTGCAACAATTATACCGCTCTATACTTTTTTTATTCTCAAACAGAAAGTTGGCATTAGTAATGCAGGAGCCATTGCCGCTTCATACGGATCTGTAAGTGCGGTCACTTTTGTTTCCGCTGCAACCTTTTTGGAGATGCAATCGGTTCATTTCGGTGGTCATATGATTGCTGTAATGGCCTTGATGGAATTTCCGGCCATAATTATGGGTTTTATTTTGATCAAAAAATTTGAGAAGCAGGAGGAAAACGATGTAAGTTTTAAGAGTATACTTAAGCATGCTATTTCCAATGGCAGTGTCTTAATGATAATGGGGAGTTTAATTATTGGGATTATTTCTGATTCAAAACAAGCTGAGGGAATCAAGCCCTTTACAAATGATATTTTCAAGGGGTTTCTTGCTATTTTTCTTTTGGAGATGGGAATGATTACCGCAAAGCGATTTTCTACTTTCAGAAAACATGGCTTATTTGTTTTTTTGTTTTCAATTTTTATTCCATTGATAAATGGTTGTCTTGTTGCATTTTATAGTGACAGCATAACACAAGACATTGGAAATCGATTTATTTTTTCAATTCTTGCTGCAAGTGCATCTTATATAGCTGTACCAGCAGCTATGCGGTTGGCGGCACCAAAATCTGACCCTGGGTTATATATACCGATGGCATTGGGAGTAACATTTCCTTTTAATATTACAATAGGTATGCCTTTGTATTATATGATTATTCAACTGCATTAAGTTGCAAGTACGCTGCTTTGCTAGGCAATGCTATCCTTATGAAACGGGCATTTGCTTTTCTTCGCCGTGTTTTCCCAAGCATTGTGGTTGTAGAAGAAATTGGGACTAACCACATCGTTGTTGTATTCTTGGTGAAACACTTTAAGTGCGGATCCTGAAAGTGGCGGGACTATCCACGCCCAATCTGCATTTACTTTTCTGTTTTCTGCTTCTTCGTTGCGGATGAATTTTATAAACTGTTCTGAAGCAGCATGGTGATCAGCCAAAGTAACGCCTGCTTTCTGAAAAGAGAAGTGAACGGCTTCATTTAATACCACCAATGCTTTGTCTTTCCAAAATGGATTTGACTTGTCCATTTGCAATCCTATCTGTTGGGCTATGATTGGAAGCTTGTTGTATCTTTTTTCATCGCCCAAATTTCGTGATCCAATTTCAGTAACCATATACCAGCCGTTGAACGGAGCGGCTGGATATTGGATGCCTCCTATTTCAAGTACCATGTCTGAAATCAATGGGACTGCATGCCATTTAAGATGAAGATCTGAGAACCATTTGTATTCGGGATGTTCCAAATCGACTTCCAGAATTAATTCTTGTTTCAATATGCTCCATACTGGCAATTCGCCTTGTGCTTGAACAACAAGAGGTAGTAAATCAAAATCACTTTCGTTGTAGGTCCATCCCCATTGCTTACAAAGTTTTGTAAATGCGAGTTGATCAGGATCTCCACTTATTGATCCATCTTCTTTTTGATGTGCGGCATACCTGATTAGATTTTTGTTCCAAATGCGAAATGGAGTTTCCCCATTGGGATGCATCGGCGGAAAAACGGTGATCAACGGAAGAATCTTACCGTTGTTTGTCGCCATTTGCAGATGTTCTTCCAGTGCATCAAAAACTTCGGTTGTATTGGCAACATTTCGTTTGTCGTTCAACACCAAAGATTTCCAATACAATCTGCCTATACAGCGGTTACTGTTTCTCCAGGCCAATCGCGCACCATGTTCCAGCTCTTCGAATGTATGTGTATAGGTCCCGGTTGAATCAATTTCTTGCTGAATATCCGCTAGTCTTTGTTCTAAACCAGACAGATCAAGTTCTTTGTACATTAGTTCAAGAAAAGAAGAAGCCTTTTGGTAGAGTAAATCTTTTGATTTCATACGGGCACAAAATTACCAAACTCTTTATTCAATATCCTTCAGGAATCTTTGTTTCTTCTCCTTTAACACTTAACTGTTCAATGATTCTTTTGTGTTGAGGGAATTTGTTAATCAATACATCTTTTGTTCCTGCTTCAAAGCAACTTGAAGTGAACCCAGGTGAAAGTGTACATCCAAAAACGGAGAACTGTCCCCCTTCTTTTGTGCATCCAGCTTGCCAAACACCGGCAGGGACAGTAAACTGAATCAATTCATTTTTTTCGATATTGGAACCCATGGTAACTTCTTCCATTGTACCATTTTCATGCAGTAGATAAAGTGTAAGTGGGTCGCCAAAATAGAAATGCCAGGTTTCATCCTGCGTTAATTTATGAAAACTGGAAAAACTCAAAGGTGAATGACAGTACATACCAATCATTGCCGTACCCAGGGGTGCACCCTTTTCATTCAAGATAGGCGAACGATAGGTTTGTTTAAAGAACATACCTTCTACAGGGAGTAGTTCAAATTTGAAATGATCAATAATATCTTTAATTCGCTTATCCATTATGCTAAGCTTTAAATTGGTGCACGCAATCTAAACAAACAATGTCATATTGATATAGTGTTACCACAAAGAACAACGAATTATCACCAGGATGAACTAAATTGACTTTATGGAATTTTTCAACATGAAAGGATTACTTACTCTTCTGTTTGTTATTGTTTGTTTACAAGGGTCAGCCCAAACCAAAGGGCAAAAACAGCCAAATATTATTTGGATAACCTGTGAAGACATATCGCCCTATATAGGTATTTACGGAGCAAGGCAAGTGCGTACTCCGAATATTGATCAACTCGCACGAGAAGGCGTGAGGTATACACGTGTATACACAACTGCAGGGGTTTGCGCACCTAGCAGATCTGCTATCATTACCGGCATGTATCAAAATTCTATTGGGACACACCACATGAGAACGATTGGTGATCCTAAGTATCAACCTGTTCCATCTTATTCTGCTGTAATTCCAGCTTATGTAAAATGTTTTCCTGAGTTCCTTAGAAAGCAAGGGTATTACTGTACAAATAATGAGAAGCAAGATTATCAATTTGAAACACCTGTAACGGTTTGGGATGCGAGCAGTTCATCTGCATCACATACAAACAGAGCAGTGGGTCAACCATTTTTTGCTGTCTATAATTTTTTTGTCACACATGAGTCGCAGCAATTTGCCAGAAAGGATAGTCTATTGGTAGATCCCCAATTCGTAGAGGTGCCTGCGCTTTATCCGAATACGGATAATGTAAGAAGTGACCTTGCGCGGATGTATACCAACATAGAGAAAATGGACCAGCAGGTGGGTGAATTGCTTGATCGTTTAAAAAAAGAAGGTGAATACGACAATACTTATATTTTCTTTTTTAGTGATCATGGTGGTGTACTTCCATGGATGAAGCGAGAGGTATTGGAGCGCGGTACGCATATTCCATTTGTGGTGCGGTTTCCAAAGGGTGAATTTGCAGGAGGTGTAAACAATGATTTGATTAGTGCTGTAGATCTTGCGCCGACTGTCTTGTCGTTAGCCAAGGTGAAAGTACCAGCGTACATGCAAGGCCAGGCATTTTTGGGGAAACAAAAATCAAAGCAAAAAAGAAATTATATTTTTGCTGCGCGAGACAGGATGGATACAGAATACGACCGTGTAAGAATGGTAAGAGATACTGCATTTCGGTATGTCTATAATTATATGCCGGATAAAATAAATTATCAGGCAATTGAATTTAGGTTGAGTATTCCAATGATGAATGATATTTTGAAATATAAGGAAGAGGGGAAACTTACCGCAGCGCAAATGAATTGGTTTAAGACAAAGCCCTTGGAAGAACTTTATCATGTTAAAAGCGATCCTTATGAATTTAAAAATCTCGGTAATGATATTTTATATGCGGATAAATTAAATGAATTAAGATTGGCGTTAAAAACATGGGTTGCAGAAGTAGGCGATATGGCCGAAGTGCCAGAGAAAGAGATGATAAAGCAAATGTGGAATGGGCAGGACAGTGTGCCACATACAGAAAAGGCAATTGTTTCTGTTAACGGTAAAAATATAACCCTTTCTTGTATCACTGAAGGTGCATCAATAGGCTATCAGCTCCTAAAGCAAGGTGAAAATGTTACTACAGAATTGCATGAAATTAAAACCTGGGATTTTGGATCTGTATATGGTAACAGGAATGGCACAAAGGTTCCCGCACCCCAAACCTGGAAAGTATACAATGGCGAAAAAATTCAAATGCAGAAGGGTGATAGTTTGATTGTCAATACCATGCGAATTGGATATAAACCAGCGGTAACAAAATTTGAAATGGAATGAAGTGGTTTTTGATTTTGGGTATTATTGGTTTAACCAGCGTAACTGTTTTACCTAAACAGGCAGATGAATTGCTGACTCTTAAAAAGAGTTTCGAACACGAAGGCATGGTATTTATTCCTGGGGGGAAATTCAGTATGGGTTGTGCAGATAAAACAGGTAGGCCTGATGAATATCCATTGCATACCGTGAAGGTTGATGGATTTTGGATGGATGTTACTGAAG
>JBFYPP010000138.1:0-5652 GCA_041303255.1 Chitinophagia bacterium
AAAACAGAAGATGGAAAATTAGGCACCATCAGCAACAGTGCTGGGCGTTTTATCTTAAACATCCCATCACCAACCAAGTTTGTAATTTCTGGAGTCGGATTCCACAATATCCTTCATGCTCCGATTGAAGACACATTATGGCACATCATCTATGTTCGTCCCGTTTACACAAATGAGTCAGAAGTGATGTTGATTGGCAGCAGAGGCAAACCTAGATCAGATTATAATAGTCCCGTTCCAGTAGATGTAATTTCATCCAGAGAACTCATCAACACTGGCCAGATTGATTTAGCCCAGATGGCGCAATTCACTTCCCCATCATTTGTATCGGTTAAGACAGGATTAAATGGAATAGCCAATTATGCAGACCCCGCAAGTTTGAAGGGTATGTCGTCTGACCAAACCCTGGTTTTAATTAATGGCAAACGCAGGCACCAGTTTGCTTCCATAAGCAACACACTAGTTCCTGGCAGGGGTTCAGTGGTGACCGACCTGAATGCCATTCCTGCCCTGGCGCTTGAAAGATTGGAAGTGCTTAGGGATGGTGCTGCTGCAGTATATGGCTCAGATGCAATTGCAGGTGTAATCAACTTATCACTAAAGACCAATCATGTTGGGGGTCTGATAAAAACTGATGTAGGCATCACACACAAAGGTGATGGATTTACTTTCTCTACTTCAATAAACCAAGGTTTGAGTTTAGGTAAGAAAGGTGGTTATTTCAATTACACCCTTGCAGCAATTAGCATTCAGGGCACTGATAGATCTGATCCTTATACTGGTCGTTTTTATAATGATGACAAACGAATTGATGATAGTATAAGAGATGCTAGAGGAGTGTGGCCAACCAACGAGCCTGCTCAGGTTATGAAATTCGGTAGTAATGAAACCAAAGGATTCCAGAGTTTCATCAATTTTGGATTACCCCTAAAAAACAACTGGAAGTGGTATGGATTTGGGGGTACTTCCAATAAACGTGTTGTAGGTGAAAGTTTTTTCCGGACTGCCAAAAGGAATGACCCTAATGGATCAGCCTTGTACCCTGACGGCTATCATCCACTATTACCGGGAGTTACAGCAGACTATTCCTTTTTCACAGGTTTTGAACGACATACTGCTCAGGGGTGGAAAATTGATTTAGGGACTGGATATGGTTACAACCATTTGGATTTATATTCTATCAAATCCAGTAACGCTTCAATGGGATTAAATTCAAAGAAAGACTTTTATGTAGGAAGAAATTCTTTTGCGCAAAGCATAACCGAATTTGATTTTTCAAAAACAATAAAAGAATCTGGCTATGTAAAATGGGTAAATATTGCATTTGGGGGACAACTTAGAAGGGATGAATATAAAATGGTTCAAGGCGAACCCGCATCTTATGAAATTGGTCCACTTGCCGCCACAGAAAATAAAGTCCCTGGTAGTAGCGGAAGACCAGGAATATCTCCTCAAGATCAAACAAGAAAATCTAGATTAAATACTGCTACCTACTTCGACATTGAAGCTGATTTACATGATAAATTCGTCCTCAGCTTTGCTAGTCGCTATGAACATTACAGTGATTTCGGAGGCAATGTATCTGGAAAAATTGCAGGCCTATGGAAACTAAACAAGCATGTTGCAATAAGGTCGTCTATTAACAGGGGTTTCAGGGCACCATCACTACAACAGATTTACAACGGACAAACAACTTCCAACGCACAGAATGGTCTAATTCGTCAGACTAAACAATTACCCTCCAACGATCCACGACTTGCGGAAATTGGAATTCCCGAGCCTGCTCCAGAACTCAGCTGGAATTATAATATTGGTGCTACACTTAATATCAATAAAGCTTTGGTTTTTACTGGAGATGCTTATCAAATTGATGTTGAAAATAGAATTATCATTTCTGAAGTATTGCAAGTAGGACCATCTATACCCATTTTACAATCAGTATTTCCAAGTTCAACCGGTATCAAAGAGATTGCTTTTTTCACCAACCATATCAATACAAGAACCAGAGGTATAGACATGGTACTTTCATACAAACAGGATTTAACAGCATCTAGCAAGCTTGTTGTTAATGCAGCTTGGGCTTATAACCAAACAATAATTACCAAAGAAAAGGATCCACCGGAAAAATTAATCTCAGATGCTTTGGTGCCAATAAGACTCATTGATACGATGAGTATTGGTTTAATAACAACTGCTCAACCCCGACAAAAAATAATCGGTAGCGTTGAATACAGTACCAACAAAACAACATTGCTGGTTAGGTTATCCCATTTTGGTGCAGTTACTGCCTGGGAAAAACCTGCTGGAATACCTCACAGGAGTCAGACATTTGGTGCAAAAACACTTACGGATTTCTTAATGAGTTTTAAATTAAAATCAAAAATCCAATTGACTTTTGGAGTCAATAATTTATTCAACGTTTACCCGGAAAAAGTGAATAAAAATTATGCTTCCTACACAAACGGACAAGTTCCTTATAGCAGATCTGGATTACAGTTTGGATTCAATGGTAGCTATTATTTTACTAGCATCCAGATTAGAATTTAATTGTCCCCAATTCTATACTCAATAATTAAGTAAAAAAACAGAAGTAATGTGTAATTTAGAGCACATTTGAATGCCATGAAACAGAGCAGCAGCTTTTTACAACTGATTTTTGTTTTCTTATTTGCATCTTTAAATACCCAAGCACAGGAACCCGATTCTATTTTAAATATTTATGCCAACTATTTTCCAAAAGAGAAAATACATGTGCATTTCGATAAAACCGTATACAATAGAGAAGAAACCATTTGGTATAAGGTGTATATCCTAGACGGACAAGGCCTTACCACGCTAAGCAAAAACGTATATGTCGAATGGTTTGATACAAGCGGAAAGTTCATCAAACAGGCCATCTCCCCCCTATTTCAATCAACAGCCAAAGGTGCATTTGAGTTGCCTGCAGAGTACAAAGGCGACTATATCAGAATGAAGGTGTATACCAAATGGGGATTGAACGATGATTCCTCTTTTCTCTATCAAAGAAACATCACGATCAACAATGATGACATTGGCACCAAAACAAAACCACTTGTCATTAAAACCAAACTGGATGTTTTTCCCGAAGGAGGCGATCTGGTCAATGGCATTACCTCACTGGTAGCTTTTAAAGCATACAACCAGTTTGGCAAACCCGTTAAGGTAAAGGCATTACTAACCAACGATAAAAATAAAATTTTGGATACCCTTAACATCAAACACGATGGCATGGGGAGTTTTATTTTGATTCCAAAACCGGGAGAAACCTATTCCATTAAATGGAACGACAGCTTTGGCAACAATGGCATCACCAAACTACCTTCAGCAAAACAAGAAGGTGTTGTGATGGAAGTTAGGACATCCAATGAGTTTGCATTTGTAAAAGTCGACCGCACCAACAATGTCCCTGATAATTTCAAACACCTAAACCTCCTGGTACACATGAACCAGGAAATACAATTTAAGGTCAGCTTAAATGCGAGCGACAAAAATTCTTTGTTTGCTAAAATTCCTATTGAGGAAATGAGTACAGGAGTACTTCAATTCTCTTTGTTCACCAGCGATTGGTTACCAGTTGCAGAAAGGTTGATTTTCGTCAATAACCGCCTGCATGAATTTGGCGCAAAAATCATTCCTCAATTGGTAACGCTCACCAAGAGAGGGAAAAACGTAATTGATATTCTGGTATCTGACACCACAACAACCAACATGTCCATTTCTATTACAGATGGAAACCTCGACGATGGTAGTCTGGGTAATACAATCTATGCCGATTTGTTACTCAATAGTGAACTCAAAGGTAAAATTCACAATCCCGGATATTATTTGTCGAGCGATTCTGACAGCGTAACGGCTAACCTAGATCTTGTAATGTTGACCAATGGATGGAGAAGATTCAACTGGGAACAAATAAAAGCAGGCAAAGGCCCCATGCTCACCTACCTTCCTGAATCAGAAAGCATGAAAATTAGGGGCTTGGTTTATGGTTTAAAAAATGTGAGCGTCAATGAGTTGTTGTTAAACATGGTATTGCAGAATAAAGACAGTAGCAGAAGCTTTCTCTTTCAGCAAGTAACCAAAGAAGGCTATTTTGAGACCCGAGAACAAATGTTTTATGACACGGCTAAACTGTTTTATAGTTTTAACCAAAATCCAAAGCTAAACGACGTTACACAAATACAATTTGACAATGGATTATTAAAACCTTCTTCGAGATTTATTCAATACACAGACCTAGAAAAAATTCAAACCTGGAATGACAGCATTGCAAAAGCAAGAATGGTTTACTTCTTAAAACTGCAAGAGGATTGGAAAAAAAGATCTCAATACAAAACATTACAAGAAGTAATTATTAAATCGAGAGCCAAACCAAAAGAAGATGCCTTAGATGAAAGGTATGCAAGCGGATTATTTGCAGGGGGTGATGCCCAAGTGCTGGATTTTATGAGTGATCCTGCTTCAATGGGTGGATTAGATCTTTTCACCTATTTACAAGGTAGAGTACCCGGCTTGATGGTCAACCGCTCAGGAAGTGCGGTATCATTAACATGGAGAGGTGCAAACCCAGATATTTATCTTGACCAGCAATTGGTTGGTCCAGAATTTATACAGTCGATGAATGTGAGAGACGTTGCCATCATTAAAGTATTCAGACCGCCTTTCTTTGGATCCATAGGCGGCGGGAGTGGTGGCGCTATTGCCATTTATTCTAAGAAAGGTGGCGATATGCGGCCTAGCAATGACGGCAAGAACAGCAAAGGGATGTTATCTACGCTCATTCCAGGTTATACCCGATTTAAAGAGTTTTTTAACCCTCAATATGATATTCCGGGTGATAACCCAGACACTGATATCAGAAATACACTCTATTGGAGCCCCTATGTAATTACAAATAAGAAACACCCTCGTTTCAAGATTCAGTTTTTCAACAATGACTTTAGTAAAAAACTCAACATTGTTCTTGAAGGAGTCAATACTGATGGAAAAATAACCAGGGTAGTAAAAGTGATTGAGTAAGTAAGTAAATAAATAAACAACCATTGTTACTCATAAAAAAGGTTGACCGCTGTCATTTTTAAGGAAGATGAAGAAGTTCAAATTTGTGGAATTAACTCATCCACTTAAACCCTTCATCATGAAAAAAACGATAGCCACATTCATTTTTATCGTACAATTTTTTATTGCCCTAGCACAAGACAGAGACACCATCATCACTTTACCAGAAGTGAGGATTACAAACACTACAGCAATTACAACGGGAGTTTATAGTTCGTTCAGAAGAGCATTTCCTGATGCAGAAAACCTCCGGTGGTACAAATACGACAGGGATTATCTTGCAAAGTTTTTTTTGAAAGACATGGACCACAATGCTATGTTTAGAAAAAATGGTGTGATGAAATACGACATCAGCTATGGCTATGAAAAACACCTTCCAGATTTAATAAAAGATGATGTTTTAAAAGCCTATGACAACTACAAAATCATTCGTGCCATTCGTGTAAAAGCGTATGAAAGAGACATATGGGTAGTAAAACTTGAAGGCGAAAGAAAATACTTAACCGTTCGCGTAGAGGATGGAGAAATGGATGAAGTAGAGTCTTATTACAAAACATCTTAGTTCTTCTAAAAACG
>JBFYPP010000139.1:0-5652 GCA_041303255.1 Chitinophagia bacterium
AATCTCATATCAAAGCTTCAATATTAAGGGCATTTGATCGCAGACAAAATACATGGTTAATACAAATGCCATCGGATCGATATGAGGCAGATTTGAATTATGTATTTGTAGATGGCAGAAAAATAAAACAACCCTCAATTAAGTTGTCCTATCAATATGTTACAGAGCAAAAGCGAGTGCCAGCAACTGGTAATATTAAAGTAATTAACCAGAATGGTCAAGAATCGATGGAGTCAGATTATATGGCACCGCCGCCTGCATATGGATTAACAAATTTTGAAGCAGCTGCAGGAATTGAGTTAATGAAGAAAAAAATTGATGTTGTATTCGGTGTAACTAATTTATTCAATGTTGCGTATCGCGATTACATGAATGCTTTCAGGTATTTCGCTTTAGATAGAGGAAGAAATATTTCACTTAAAATAAAAATGCCCTTTTAAATCTAAGAATTATGAAAAAGAATGTTTTGTTTTCTACAGTGCTTTTGTTTTTTGTACTTGTATTGAACAGCTGTAAAAAAGATCCAGTGGTAGATCCTAACGAAGGTGAATTAATTACCACAGTAAAGTTAAAGCTCACCAATACCCTTTTGGCTGGTGCACTTCCTCTTGTATTTGAATTCAAAGATTTGGATGGAGAAGGCGGAGCAATCCCGGTAAAATTTGATAGTATTGTTTTGCTAAAAAATGCAATCTATACCTGCGAGGTTAGCTTGCTCAATGAAAGTGTTAGTCCTGCTGATGACATCACAAAAGAAATCAAAGCAGAAGCAAACGACCATCAATTTTATTTTGTGCCCAGTTCCTCTAATCTTCTTTCAGTATCAAATTATGACACCGATACCAACAATTTACCACTGGGTTTGAATACTACTTGGGTTACAGGTTTAAATGCAGGTACAGGAACAGTAAGGGTGGTGCTTAAGCACAAGCCGGGAACCAAAGCTGCCAACGATCTACTCAATAAGGGAGATACCGATATTGAATTGGATTTCAAATTGATTATTCAGTAATTCAGAATCAATCTTTTTTTCTTTCACCAATCTGCTGGCGCCACATGGCATAATAAAGCCCTTTGGCGTCTAGCAGTTCTTGGTGAGAGCCAGTCTCAACAATTTCACCACGTTCTAAAACATAAATGGTGTCTGCATGCATGATGGTAGACAACCGGTGAGCAATCAATAAAGTTATTTGTTCTTTCCTTTCAGAAATAGAGCGAATGGTTTCAGTGATTTCTTCCTCGGTAATTGAATCCAATGCAGAAGTGGCTTCATCAAAAAGCAAAACTCTAGGATTTCTCAACAAGGCACGTGCAATAGAAATACGCTGTTTTTCACCGCCAGAAAGTTTTAGTCCACCTTCTCCAATTACAGTAAGAATACCATTATCAGTTCTGTTTAGCAAATTGTGGCAAGATGATTTATCAAGTGCCAATTGAATTTCTTCTTCAGTTGCATTGGGGTTTACAAAGAGCAAGTTTTCTTTGATTGTTCCAGAAAACAATTGTGTGTCTTGTGTTACAAAACCAATTTGCTTTCTCAGGTCTTCAAAATCAATTTCATTCTCATCCAACCCATTGTATAATACTTTTCCTTCTTGTGGACGATAGAGACCAACCAATAATTTCATCAAGGTTGTTTTTCCTGAACCTGATGGACCAACAAATGCAATTGTTTCACCCCTATTCACACTAAAGCTAATACCATCAATTGCTTTTTGTTTTGCAGTGAGGTGTTTAAATCCAACCTCTTTAAATTCTAGGGTTTCAATACTGCCCAAATGGACAGGATTTTCAGGTGTAGATTCAGGTTGCTTGATCATCAATTGGTGATAATTTCCAATGGATGCTTCTGCTTCTCTATAAGAGAGGATGATATTCCCAATTTCTTGTAGTGGTCCAAAAATGAAGAAGGAGAAGAACTGCATGGTAACCATTTCGTGTGGTTGCATATCATCTTTAAATACCAACCACATCAACAAGAATAAAATAACCTGACGTAAAGTATTTACAAGGGTGCCTTGCAAAAAGCTAATGCTTCTGATTCTTTTTACTTTGGTTAGTTCTAGTCCGAGTATTTTATACGTATCTGAGTTGAGCCTATTTACTTCTTGTGTAGTTAGTCCCAAACTCTTTACCAATTCAATGTTGCGTAAGCTTTCGGTGGTGGTACCCGCCAGTGATGTGGTTTTGCTTACTATCTTCTTTTGTATGGTTTTTACTTTTTTGCTCAAAGCATTGGTACCCCAAGACAACAATGAAATACCCACAACATAGGCAACCGGAACGGTCCAGTGTATATAAACCGAAGCGTAGATAAACACAAATACAACGCCAACTACGATCGCAAAAAGTGCATTTACAAAGTAGTTGATGAATTTTTCGGTATCAGTTCTTACTTTGGTAAGGATGCTTAAGGTTTCTCCACTTCTTTGGTCTTCAAACTCCTGGTAGGGGAGTTTCATGGCATGTTGTAAGCCATCTGTAAAAATCTTTGCACCAAATTTTTGTATAACTACATTGGCGAAATAGTCTTGCATGTTCTTGGCAATCCTACTTACCATCGCGGTTCCCATAGACATCAAGAGCAAGACCATGGTTGCTGAAAAAAATTCATTCCAGTCAAACGCATTACCGTTTTCTTGTCTGACATTGATGTCTTGCGACAACTTAATGATTCTTCCAAAAATGATGGGATCAATCAGGGAGAAAACGGTGTTGATGGTTGCAAGCAACATGGTGAGTGCAATCTGCCATTTGTAGGGCTTCAGGTAGCCATATAATAATTTCATATGGCAAGATTACATCAAATTTTATACCAATGTTTAAACGTTAATAAAGAAACCATCAATTTTTTCTGAAAGTCCATTTTAGCATTTCTTTCCAGGTCACTTTTTTGCCATACATCAGAATGCCAGTACGGTAAATTTTACCCGCGAACCAGGTGGTTGCAATAAATCCGCCCACCAAGCTCAGCATGGATACAGCAAGTTGCCAATAGGGCACCGTACTTGGCACGCCAAATGGGATTCTGCCCATCATGATGATGGGTGAAGTGAATGGAATAATGCTGGTCCAAATTGCCATCGGACTTCCTGGATTTGAAAGAACGGATTGTAAGATGATAAATGAAAAAATAATTGGCATTGAAATAGGCAACATCAATTGCTGGGCTTCTTGTGGATCTTCATTGATAACACTTCCTACAGCGGCAAAAAGAGAAGCGTAGAATAAATAGCCTCCGAGAAAATAGAAAACAAAACAGCCAAGAATCAAGGCCCAATTCACACCTTCGGTGATGGTGTTTTGGGCTTCTAAAATTTTCATGGCAGCAGGATTGCTGCTTGCAACAGCACTAACTGAAGTGCCTGATTGTTGTGCATTTTGAAATTCTTGTAGCGCTTCGGCAGGGATAAAAAGAGAAAGCGAGCTTGAGATGGCGATCATCAACCCAATCCATAACAACAATTGAGTTAAGCCTACACCTGCGATGCCAATAATTTTACCCAACATCAATTCAAAGGGCTTGCAGGAAGAGACAATTACCTCTGCTATTCTATTGGTTTTTTCTTCTGCTACACCACGCATTACCATGGCCCCAAAAACGAACATGGTCATATAAATAAGTAGTCCGCTACCAAAACCAATACCATAGGCCAGTCCAGCATTTGCTTCTTTGGATTCGCCTTCTTCATCCGCAATCATGTTTTTCATGATTACATTCTCTTCTGAAGCATCTGAAATAGAATCAAGTGTGGCTTTGTTAATTCCTTTTTCAAGAAGTAAATTATTTTCAAGGGCCTTGTTGAGTTGTCTTTCAATATAACGTGAAGGTTCAAGACCTATTTGTCCGGCTGAATGCAATTCTGCATTTATTTTTCCATTCACATAAATGGGGTAAAGTACGGCATCAAATTTTTTGTCTTTGTAGTTGATAGAATCTACTCCCTCTGGGAAGGCAAATAAAACACTGCCGGTATCACTTTTTATATTTTGTTCTAGAAATGCGGGACCGTCAATTATTGCCACACTGATTTCATCTCTGGATGTGGCAGCAAAATAGGCAGACCCTGCAATAAAGGCAACAAAGATGAGGGGCATAAGAAATGTCATCAACAAAAATCTTTTGTTACGAACTCTTGTGATGTATTCTCTTTTTATGATGAGTGAAACCTTGTTCATGGTGAGGGTTTATAATTCGTTTTGAAATTGTCTGGCACCTGGGGTTCCTTGTACCAATCGGATGAAAATATCATTCAAGGATGGAAGTACTTCATTGAATGAGCGGATGTTCAATCCTTTGTGGATGAAAAACTGAATCACATCGTTGTTTGTAAAACCTTCATTCAGTTTGATGCGAAGGTGACTGTTGTGTGTTTCTTTCACTTCAAACAAATGGATCGCAGTATGTTCCGGTAAAATGGGATGGTCAAATCCAATTTCAAAAAGATTTTCTTTAAAGTCTTGTTTTATTTGACCTACCGTGCCATCCAATATTTTTTGTCCCTTGTTCACCAGCACAATGTGGTCGCATATCTCTTCTACCTGCTCCATTCTATGCGTACTAAAAATGATGGTAGCGCCTTCTTTAGCAAGACGAAATATTTCATCTTTGATAATGTTTGCATTTACGGGATCCAATCCGCTGAAGGGTTCATCCAATATGATTAAACTTGGACTATGTACTACTGTTGTTACAAATTGTAATTTCTGGCTCATGCCTTTGCTCAGGTCTTCCACTTTCTTGTTCCACCACGATTCCATTTCGAATTTCACAAACCAGTATTTGATCTTTTCCAAAGCTTCTTTTTTGGAAAGGCCTTTTAGTTGTGCCAGGTAAAGTACCTGTTCGCCAATTTTCATTTTTTTGTACAAACCCCTTTCTTCTGGCATGTATCCTATGAAAGCATTGTCGCGCAATGGTTCAAAAGGTTTGCCATGCAGTGTGATGTTTCCTTCATCGGGAAAGAAGATGCCGGTGATCATGCGTAGCAGCGTGGTTTTACCTGCGCCATTCGGACCAAGCAATCCAAATACAGAGCCTTTGCCTATTGAAAAACTGATGTCGTCGACTGCCTTCTGACCTGAAAAGTATTTTTTCAAGCCATTGATTTCAAGAATTGTTTCCATAACAGTAGTTAGAGATGGAAAATTACGATGAAAAGTTGTCTGCCTGCTAGAAATATGATAGATGGTTGGCAACTTTTTGTCCATCCATTGCAGCGCTGATGATTCCGCCAGCATAACCTGCACCTTCTCCACAGGGATAGAGGTTGGTTATCTGCGGATGCTTTAACGTTGTTTCGTCTCTAGGTATGCGAACGGGTGAGGATGTCCTACTTTCCGGCGCAATGAGAATGGCTTCTTCGGTATAATAGCCCTTCATTTTTTTTCCAAAGGAAATAAAAGCTCCTTGGAGGGCCTTAGTAATGAAATCGGGGAGAACTGCTTTCATGTTCACAGATTGCACACCCCTTAAATAGGAATTGTTGGGTAAGCTGGTGGATGTTTTGTTTTGAATGAAATCGGTCATCCTCTGCGCAGGGGCAACGAATAGTCCACCTCCCGCCTCATAAGCTTTTCGTTCAACGGATTCCTGAAAATCATGCAGAAGCAAATTGCTGGCCTCTTTTTGGTTGGTATGCTTCAGGGCGT
>JBFYPP010000140.1:0-5618 GCA_041303255.1 Chitinophagia bacterium
GGACAAGCAACTGCAGTTGGTGGCAAATATGGCGTTCTCTCGCTTCAAGCAGCAGTGAATGCCCTCAAGGCAAAAGAAATTGATGCTTTGGTTACCGCTCCACTCAACAAACATACCATGCAGAGTGGGGATTTCAACTTTACAGGCCATACACCCTATTTAAAAGAAGCATTTAAAGCAGATGAAGTTGTAATGTTGATGGTAGCCGAAAATATGAAAGTGGCTCTACTAACAGAACATGTAGCCATAGGTGATGTTGCAAAAAACATTACCAAAGAGCAAATCATCAAGAAAATAGCCATACTTAAGACCAGCTTGAAAAAAGATTTTGGTATCGATCGTCCGAAAATTGCTGTTTTGGGACTCAATCCCCACGCAGGTGATGAGGGATTGGTAGGTAGAGAGGAAAAAGAAATCATTAGACCCGCAGTGCTAGAAGCAAAGAAAAACGATTGCACTGTTCTTGGTCCGTATAGCGCTGATGCTTTTTTTGCAAGAGGCAGTCACGAAAGATTTGATGCCGTACTAGCAATGTACCACGACCAAGGACTGATTCCGTTCAAATCACTAGCGATTGGAGAAGGAACTAATTTTACCGCAGGTTTATCGGTTATTAGAACATCCCCTGACCATGGAACTGCTTTTGATATTGCTGGCAAAAACTTGGCAGATGAGTCTTCTTTTAGACAAGCCATCTTTACCGCAATGGATATTTTTGAAACCAGAATGGGCTATGCAGAACGTACAAAAAACCCATTGAGAAAGATATCTCTACACGTGGTTGCAAATGCCGTGGATGAGAAAATTGAAGAATAATTATCGATACCCTAATACCAATAGTATGAAACTTAGAAAAGGGCTTATACTAATCCTCTTGTTGTTAAATCAACTGGCATTTGCCCAAGAAATTAAATTGGACTCCATTCGAAAAATTGATAAAAATTTAGCCAAGATCAATTTGATCGGCTTTTCAATCAATGGTCAATACGAAAGGATTCTTTCCAAAAGAATTTCTGTTGCACTTTCTTATAAGGTACTTCCAAATGGAAAATTCTTATTCAGAGGATTGATACCTACAAATGACCCACAGGCAAGAGAATCGCTCGACAACTTAACTTTATCGAATTCAGCAATTACACCTGAAGTAAGGTTTTACTTGGGAAAAAAAGGATATGGACAAGGCTTTTATATTGCTCCATTTTTCAGAAACGCAAAGTTTGGCGGCAAAGGTATTGGCATTGATTTTACATTGGACAATGGACAAACCACTACTTTCAACATGGAAGGAAATATAAAGGCAAATACATTTGGACTCTTGATGGGTGCACAATGGAAATTGGGTAAAAACTTCTGGTTGGATTGGCAAATATTTGGACCGCATTATGGTGGAGCGACAGGATTAATTATAGGTAAATCAACTGTGCCACTAAGTATAACTGAACGAACAAATTTAGAAAACGCACTTAAAGATATCAATATACCATTTGGTCGTGAAAATGTTTCTGTTAGCCCTACCGAAGCAATTCTACGATTAACTGGCGCCTGGGCAGGATTAAGAACAGCGATCTCTTTAGGTATTGATTTCTAAATAGCGTTTATTTTGCTGTAAACACTTCAGGCTTTAACCCCTTGTTTACTTCATAGAGGTTGTAGATAATTTCAATACGGCCTTTGTTACCCAATGGTTTTTGCGTTTTAGGTTTGTTTGCAACTCCTGCGTTGTATTCGAAAGTAATTCCTTTAGGTAGCTTGTAATCTTTGGTATTGAAAATCATCACCACCTTATCAGGTAAACCCCATTTCGCATATTTCCCGAAATCCATCTCCATTTCGTAGGTACCATTTTCTTTGGTAGATGTAATGGATTTTCGGATCAACATTTCCTTATCATCTACATATAGGGTAGTAATTACCACATCTGAATTGATGTCGTTGGGAATCAACTTCACCATTGCCAGGTCTTGGTCCTTCCACTTGGTACGCCCTGCCAGTAACGCAGTATAGTTTCCATCGGCAATCATGGCACTCATGTTTATTTTGATTCCCCCTTTGGGTAATACTGAAATACCCCCATCTTTTTTGATCCTGAAAAGATCTGGATACTTGTAATAAATACGGACCGTCGAGATTGGAATTTTTAAAAAAGCCACATCCGTCTTTAACTTACCTACAGCCTCGTAATCCTTTACAGAAACCAACTTGGCTTTAAGTTTAGATACAATTTCATCTGCAGTTTGTGCAAAGGAAATCTGAAAAGAAAGAGACAACAGTAAAAACAGACAATACTTCATCATGGAATAAAAACAAAAGGGTGCCTTAAATGTTCACATCAAACAGTTACATAAACGAATCGGATTCTCTATACGCTTTAATCAAGGCCAATTCTCCCTCCTTGCCTTTGATTGAATTGCCGTGCTCCATACCCATGATACCACGGTAACCTTTGTTATAGATATGTTTGAATATGTTTTTATAGTTCATTTCTCCAGTGGTAGGTTCATTCCTGCCTGGGTTATCGCCTATTTGGAAATAGCCAATTTCATCCCAGGTTTTATCAATGTTGGCAATGATGTTCCCCTCATTTCTCTGCATGTGGTACATGTCAAATAAAATTTTACAAGAAGGACTGTTCACTGCTTTGCAGATCATATAGGTTTGGGTAGAATAACGCAAGAACAAATCCGGATTGTCGCTCAACGGTTCTAAAACCATCACCAAACCTTGCTTTTCCAAGATTTCTGTCCCTCTTCTCAACCCATCAATTACATGGGCAGTCTGCATATCCATGTGTTGCGTCCTATCAAAATTACCTGGGACAACTGTCATCCACTTTGCATTGCATCGTTTTGCTACCTCTACGGCGGTTTTACAATCCCTCACAATCGTATCCTTGAACTCTTGCTTGCCAGTCGCCAAACTCATTTTCCAATGCCATCCGTTGGTGGTAATTACAAATACACCCATTTGCATACCCAATTTGGCAAGAGTATCCCCAATTTTAGCTTGCATTTCTGGCGTACGATCCATCATGCCATTGTCTTCAATAGAGCGAAATCCATGCTCATGCGCAAATTTGATTTGATCAATAAAGTCTTTACCGGCATGTGCAGCAAACATCCCATCATGGAATCCATAATTCAGGTTAAATGGTTTTTGCAACTCCGTCCTCTTTTCATTTCCAAACAGTGAGAGTCCGGGTAAAACAGCGGCTCCAGCAAATGCAGAATTTCTTAAAAAACCCCTACGTTCCATAGTATTAAAATTGGCTTGTTGAAATCGTTATTGATAACTACAATTTAACTAAAATTGCATGAAATCATGGTCATTGAAAAAATTAATCTGCATAACTGCTTCCATTTTATTGCTACAAGGATTTTCTTTTGCACAAACACCCACTATTAATTCAGAAGAAATTTTACTTCCTGGATCTAACCAAAAATTAAAGTTGGTTGAAATTCCTGGCGGTAATTTTTTAATGGGAAACAACATGGGTAAAGCAAATGAAAAACCAGCCAAACAAATACAAGTATCCGGATTTTGGATGGGTGCTTACGAAATTACACACGATCAGTATAACGTCTTTTTCCGAGACGAAAATTTATCTCAAGGCTCCAAAGTGGATGCCGTTACAAGACCAACAGCACAATACATAGACTTGAGCTGGAACATGGGAAAAGAAGGTGGCTATCCGATGAACAGCATGAGTGTGGACGCAGCCATGATGTTTTGCAAATGGTTGCATACACATACTGGTGTATTTTACCGTTTGCCTACAGAAGCTGAATGGGAGTATGCCTGTAGAGCAGGAAGCAAGGGGTCTTATTCTTTTGGCAATAACGCAAGTATGTTGACCCAATATGCTTGGTTTAAAAACAACAGCAAAGGCAAGTATCAAAAAGTAGGTACCAAAAAACCCAACAACTGGGGATTGTTCGACATGCATGGCAATGTTGCAGAATGGACCATGGACCAATACGATTCTTCTTACTTAAGTAAATTGAGCGACGGCATAACTGATCCCGTTTCTTTTCCAACAAGCAGGTACCCTAGAAGTATTAGAGGCGGCTCATATTTGGATGATGCCGTTACGTTAAAAGCAAGCACCAGGAGTTATTCTGCCTCTAATTGGAACAAAAGAGATCCACAAATACCAAAAAGTAGGTGGTGGCTAACAGACGGCATGTTTGTCGGCTTTAGAATAGTTAGGCCAATCAATCAACCAACTGCTGAAGAAGCCGAAAAATTCTATAAATTGTACTTAGGTAACTAAACCCAAAACAACAACGATGCAAAATTCCAAACCATTAAACATTAACCAGCGCCGCGAGTTTGTAAAAACAGCAGGCTTAGCTTCTGGTGCAATTTTAGCAGCTCCTCTAATGAGCAATGCCAACTTTTATTCTGGCGCATCAGATGTAATCAAAATCGCTTTGATAGGATGCGGTGGAAGAGGAACTGGTGCTGCTGTACAAGCCTTGAGAAGCAAACAAAATGTGAAGTTAGTTGCCATGGCAGATGCATTCAAAGACCGAATTGATTCTGCATATAAAGCTATAACTGGTGATTTATCAGAAGCGGGTATAACTGGAGACATGAGCAAATTGATAGATGTACCTGAAGAGCGAAAGTTTGAAGGCTTTGACGGATACCTAAAAGCCATAGCGCTTGCCGATGTGGTTATTCTTACTACTCCTCCCGGTTTCAGACCTATTCATTTTGAAGAAGCCGTAAAGCAGAATAAGCACATCTTTATGGAAAAGCCGGTAGCAACAGATCCAGAGGGTGTAAAAAAAGTATTGGCAGCAGCAGCTGTTGCCAAATCTAAAAAATTAAATGTGGTAGTGGGACTTCAAAGACATTACCAAAATTCATACCGTGAGCTTTTCAAAAGAAAAGACATGATTGGTGATATTACATCAGCACAAGCTTGGTGGAACAACGATGGAGTTTGGGTAAACCAAAGAAAAGAAGGACAAACTGAAATGGAATACCAAATGCGCAATTGGTATTATTTCAATTGGCTTTGTGGAGATCATATCACTGAACAACACATCCACAACATCGATGTAATCAACTGGTTCAAAGGTGCATATCCAGTGAAAGCACAGGGCATGGGCGGAAGAGAAGTAAGAAAGGGAAAGGACAATGGAGAGATTTTTGATCACCACTATGTTGAGTTTCATTATGCCGATGGTTCTATTTTAAATAGTCAGTGTAGACACATCAAAAACACCATGTCTAAAGTAGATGAGTTGATTGTTGGAACAAAAGGTAAAATATTCTGTGGTGCAGCCAACATCAGAGACCACAAAGGGGGCTTGTTGTATCAGTTTGATAGAAAAACAGAAAACGATCCATACCAATCTGAACACGATGAATTATTTGCTGCTATTGCAAAAGGAGAATACAAATTTGCCGATGCTGAAAACGGAGCAAAAAGTACCATGACTTCTATACTTGGAAGAATGGCAACATACAGTGGCAAGCTAGTAGAATGGGACAAAGCATTGAATTGCGGACTAAACATTCAACCTTCTGCCTATACCTGGGATACTTTACCTCAATCATTACCAGACGCAAATGGTCAGTATAAGATTGCGGTACCTGGTGTAACGAAA
>JBFYPP010000141.1:0-5604 GCA_041303255.1 Chitinophagia bacterium
CGACCCCTTATGGTAGTCTAGATCATCCTTTTAACCCACTGGCTTTGGCCATGGGTGCCGATGCAACTTTTATTGCGAGGAGTATGGATAGAGATCCAAAACATTTGCAAGAAATGTTGTTGAGAAGCAATGCACACAAAGGAGCCTCCTTTCTTGAGATCTACCAGAATTGCAACATCTTCAACGATGGGGCATTTGAAATATTTACGGAGAAAAGCAGCAAGCCTATGGAGACCTTGTTCCTGGAGCAAGGAAAACCATTGTTGTTTGGTGCAAACAAAGACAAGGGCATTAAATTGAATGGGTTCAAGCCAGTGGTAGTTGATTTGAATGAAGGACATAGTGCTGATGATTGTTGGATCCATGATGAAAGAGATTTTTATAAAGCGCAGATTTTGGTACGCATGTTTGATGATCCTCGTGTTGAAGGACATTTACCAAGACCATTTGGGGTGTTCTTTCAAAATGACAGGGCCTGTTATGAAGACCAGTTGCGTTTACAGATAGAAGATGTAATTGCAGCCAAAGGCAAGGGCGATCTCAACAAATTGTTGAGGGGAAATGAGACCTGGACCATCCAATAAGTATGTTACTTACTATCCATCCACAAGATCCTCAAGATCGTTTGATCAAAAAAGTGGCAGAGGTCTTGCGGGCCGGTGGAGTTATTATCTATCCAACAGATACCGTATATGGTTTTGGTTGTGATATCTTTCAGCCCAAAGCCATTGAAAGAATTTGCAGAATCAAAGGCATCGATCCACAAAAAGCAAATCTATCTTTTGTGTGTAGCGACCTTTCTGATTTGAGTAAGTATGCCAAGTCAATTTCAACACCACAATACAGATTTATAAAAAATTTGATTCCTGGTCCCTTTACTTTTATTCTACCCGCGAGCAAGGAAGTGCCAAAAATTTTAAAGAGCAAAAAAGACACCATTGGTTTACGCGTTCCCGATCACAACATTACACATGCCATTGCAGCTGAACTGGGTCATCCTATTCTGAGTTCATCATTACCGGGTGATATGGTAGAAGAATATACCGACCCTGAGTATATACATGAAAAGTTTGAGAAGCTGGTAGATTTGGTTATTGATGGGGGAATTGGTGGGATGGAGTATTCTACGATATTCGACATGACAGAAGAAGAGCCTGTAGTTACAAGACAAGGCATAGGGGTCATAAATTAAGCTTATACTAATTACTCTCTAGGTGCGTGTGATTTCATTCTAGTATGAAAAAATTCACCAAAACGGAATATCTCACGTTGGATTCTTGATATTAAAGCCTGTAAAAGTGTTCCATTTCTTTGTAGAGTCCTTGGGGAAGTCCAGATGATGGCATTTTTTGATTTTACTTGATTTACAGTTCCGTATTTCATGAGGTCATAGGTAAGCACCCCATCTTCCCCTCTATAATTGCTTTTAATAAATCCAACTTTTAGTCCAAGTTCTTTTATATATCCCATAGACATTCCGTAGGTATTCAGATAAGGCCTTTTGACATGTCTTACTTCAGCAATAATATTTTTGAGTGTTTCAAATATTGCCAACTGCCACCTTGGAAATCCAGGTTCACTTATAAATGCATAACGGCCGTATACAACTACTGTATTGGGCTGTGACAAAGCTTTAATCATCTCGTTCAACCACTGAGGAGGGTAGAAACAATCTGCATCAGCTAAAAGTACATATTTACCTTGAGCATGTTCTTGTCCAGTTTGACGCGCAGGCCCTGGTCCTTGTTTTTGTTCAAAAAGTGATGTAACGTGAAGCTTATCTATTGTAAGTTGAGTATTATCAGTTGAGTTATTGTTGACAACGATAATTTCAAATGGAATATGTGTTTCAGTTTTTGAAAGTGAGCCAATTGCTCTTAAAATATTTATTTCTTCATTCCATGTTGGTATAACAATTGACACTAAGGGATCTGAAGACAGTCTAGTGCTTAAGTTTTTATTTATTTCATCAAAGACATGTTGAGGAATCTGTTCAAAATTATCATATTGAAAAAAAAACTCATTAATCCATTTGGGGTTTTTGAATGTTAGCATGTTGTATTACCTTATTTTATAATCTTGACTGAATTAAAATTTTTTGAACAGATAATTGAAATTAAACTTAATATGTCTATATAAATGCTTTACTAAAATAATCATTAAATTCTTACTCTCTCTAAGTTTAGTTCTCTTTACTGTGCTTGGTTCTGATGTACTATTGCTTTGTAAAAACAGGTCTTCAAAATTATTAAAAAACAGACCTTTCCCTTTTTTTTGTAGAAATGAAAGCATCATTTTATATTCACCCACATCTGAATTAACTTGCTCTTTATACCTGCCAAATTTTGTTAAAAAATCATTTCTTACAAGATGAGGATGGTCGCTGTACATATAAAATTTACGGTAACCTGGATACCACAATTTAAATTTCATTTCTGAATAACCTGAGTTGATATCTTTTAAATAGGGGTATTTGAAGTAAGCGTAAAATCTAACTATGTCTAACTCTTTATTGTTTTGGAAAAGCGCTAATCCTTTTTGAAAGTGCACGGTAAATTCTTTTGTTGGAACAAAATCTTCTTGAACATAAAGAATTAAATTGGTCACTACCGAATCATGTCCTTTATTGATATTGTTGCCTAGCCCCATATTTTTTTCCGCTGTGATTAATCGAAAGGGGAGCTGATTTTGTATTTTTTTTACATACGTTAAATGCTCAACTGAGCTGAAATCGTCACTTACTACAGTATCCTCAAAGCTGCAGTTTAATTCTCCAAAGGCTTTGAGTAGTCTCTCTAATGATTTACTTCGATTATAATGGGTAATTAATAGTGTTATATCCTTGAAATAGATGCTGGCCATTTGAGTTATTTTAACTTTTTGCTGATGAATAAAGAAATGAACTACTAGATCTTAGATTTCTTTAGGTAAACTTTTTTATCTGAAAACTTTCTCTGTGCAAATGGCATCTTCCATATTGAATAATTGCTTTTCTGTGATCAAGTGTTCCATATCCTTTGTTTTTTTCCCAGTTAAATTGAGGAAAGATTTTATGTTGTTCGATCATAAAATCATCTCTGTATGTTTTGGCTAAAATACTTGCAGCTGCAATGGAACTATAAATTCCATCACCTTTAATTATGGTGGTGTGTGGAATTTTTTTATAGGGCTTGAAACGATTGCCATCTACTATAATGTGGACAGGTTTTTTTTTGAGTTGACCTATTGCCAAGTGCATTGCTTTGATGGATGCGTTAAGGATATTGATTTTATCTATTTCTATAGGATCAATTTTGGCAACTGCCCAAGCGATGGCATGTTGTTGAATTTCTTCTCGCAATTGAAATCGATTTTTTTCTGTGATTTTTTTAGAGTCATTCAACATGGGGTTTTGATAATTGGCAGGTAAGATGACTGCTGCGGCAAAAACCGGGCCCGCTAGACAGCCCCTGCCGGCTTCGTCGCATCCCGCTTCGGGAAACCTTTCTTGGAAAAATGGTTTGAGCATCTGTTGCAAAGTAGCAAGAAAAATTCATCAAAAACGTGGCATCAGCATTATGCGCAATACCTTTGCAGCATGAACGAAACAGGGGTATCAAAAAAATCGAAGGCAGTCGCCATTTGGTTATTGGTGGGTGTGGGCATGATTATCATACAAGTATTGCTTGGAGGGATAACCAGGCTCACTGGTTCTGGTTTATCCATTACCGAGTGGAAACCAATTCTTGGGGCTGTCCCGCCCATGAACGAAGCCGCATGGCAAAAGGCATTTGAGCAGTATAAACAAATTGGTCAGTATAAGCATTTGAATTTTGAATTCACCTTATCCGATTTCAAATTCATTTATTTCTGGGAATGGTTTCATCGCGAATGGGCTAGATTAATTGGCGTTGTGTTTTTTATTCCATTTGTATGGTTCATCGTCAAGAAAAAAATAGAAGGTTGGATGATTAACCCCATGATCATTTTGTTTTTGTTGGGGATGCTTCAGGCTTTGTTGGGTTGGATTATGGTTGCCAGTGGTTTGAACAATGAAAATCTTTATGTGAATCATGTGCGTTTGGCCATTCATTTTATTGCAGCCTTGGGTTTGTTGTGTTATACGCTTTGGTTTGCCTTGATGTTGTTGGTCCCTAACGAAGAGCGAGTGGTAGCACCTCAGCTAAAAAAACAAACCAATCTTTTATTGGGGTTGTTGGTGGTACAATTGATTTTTGGTGCATTCATGGCAGGATTAAAAGCTGCCAATTTTGCAACGACTTGGCCGTTGATCAATGGTGAATTTATTCCATCTTCTTTATCAAACGATACGTGGCTGAATTTTACGCATGATCCGTTGGCGCTACATTTTATTCACCGCAATCTTGCTTATTTGCTTGCATTATTGATATTCTTATGGTACAGAAAAGCGAAGCAGCTGCAAGGTGGAAAGTATTTTTCTAGTTGGAGAAGTATTCCGCTTTTGTTGGTAGTGGTGCAAATTGTGTTGGGCGTCTTTACTGTGCTTTATGCAAACAACAGCACCGCGCTGCTCTGGTTTGGGGTAGCTCACCAGTTTACAGGCATGATGCTGTTGTTGTCTTTTATTATGGTAGCCTATCTTATAAAAAAGAAATAGACTTACTTCTTTAAACGCTTGAACACATAGCGGGTAATAAAAATCCCCACGCCATCGTCTTTTCCGGCATCACTTTCTACTGCACTATTTACAAAAGCAAG
This sequence comes from Chitinophagia bacterium, assembly GCA_041303255.1. Lineage (GTDB taxonomy): Bacteria > Bacteroidota > Bacteroidia > Chitinophagales > Chitinophagaceae > Pollutibacter. The sequence continues at coordinate 4,720 of JBFYPP010000141.1, forward strand.
TTCCCATCCCTCTTCTGACATAGCATCGAGTTTTGAGGTAACTACTGCATCATTGGCTACAATGTTTTGAAACCGAATGCCGCCAATGTTGTAAAAGTTCAGGAGTTTGGTTTCGTCAAATTTTTTCACACGAATATCTGCACGGTCGGTTGCGTTTCTTGAATTTTCTTCTTCGCTTCTACTTGTAGTGAACTCTTTGTAATCTCTGGTTTCATTGGAAGAAGTCATTCTTGATCTACCTAATCCACTTGGCACAATTGACTCAACAGTGGTTACAATTCTAAATTCATATTTCTGTGCGAAACTGCTTGAAGTTGCCATTAGGCAGATCATCAAAAAAATAAAATTCTTTTTCATGTATGTAGTTTTAGTATAACTAAGTTAACGATCAAACGAATGCGAAATGCTTTTAAGTACTACTCAAATTAACATCAGATGGGCAATATAAGAACTGCACTAAAAATTGGACTTTTTATTTAATTACCATTTCATAAGCGCGCTGGCCCAGGTGAAGCCACTGCCAAATGCAGCAAGACAAACCAAATCGCCTTCTTTCACCAGTCCTTTTTCCCAAGCTTCGCAAAGTGCAATTGGAATAGAGGCTGCAGTTGTATTTCCGTATTGTTGGATATTGTTGTAGACCTGGTCGTCTCTTAGTTTGAGGGTATGTTGAACAAACTGCGCGATGCGTAAATTGGCTTGGTGTGGAACCAAGAGGTTGATGTCAGCAGGGGTGAGGCCATTTTTGGTAAGTGCTTCCATGATCACTTCCGGAAATTTGACCACTGCTTTTTTGAAAACAGCGGGACCATCCATGAAGGGATAGATTTGACCTTCATCAATCATAGCGTGGTTGAAAAACATTTGTCCAACTTCAGCATCATC
>JBFYPP010000142.1:0-5593 GCA_041303255.1 Chitinophagia bacterium
TAAATCCACCTTACACATTAGGCTTAATTCTTTTGTTGATAATGGCATACTGACCCTGTATATCGATCAACCCAACTCAAAACCTGTTGCGAGTGTTAAGATCAACAAAACAAAAAAGGAATGGGAATTGGTTAGTTTTAAGTTGGACGAAAAATTAACAGGCAAACACGATTTTTATTTTAGGTATGAAAATCCATCGCTGAAAAAAGAAAAAGATTTGGGTCCACTTGTCGATTGGCTTGTGTTTACCCCATCTTTCCCAGCACAGACTTCTGCTGAAGGTTCAGCGTTTTATCTCGACTTTCTTACATTACTTAATCAACCGGATGCTGAATTCACGCCCATCATGTCTGACAATCCGAGTTACATGAAAAGAAAAACTTTTGTATTTGAAAGAGGCAATTGGCTACTCAAAACACAAGAGGTTGAAGCTGGCGTTCCTGCATTACTCAATCCCGACAAAAACAACAAATTAAGTACGAGACTGGAACTTGCAAAATGGATGACAGACAAAAATAATCCGCTAACGGCAAGGACAATGGTTAATAGACTTTGGGAACAATTGTTTGGTCAGGGATTAGTTGAAACATTGGAAGACCTGGGTTCACAAGGTATGGCACCAACACATCCTGAGTTGTTGGATTATTTGGCTTACACTTTTATGCACAGCGACAACTGGAGCGTAAAAAAGACACTCAAAAGATTGGTGATGTCAAATACCTACAAACAATCAGCTGAAACTTCTGAACAAGCCTTAAAAAAAGATCCACTCAATAAATATTATTCGCATGCACCAAGAGTTCGCCTAACTGCAGAGCAAGTAAGAGATCAGGCACTTGCAATCAGCGGGAACTTAAGTAATAAAATGTTTGGTCCGAGTGTTATGCCCTACCAGCCAGAAGGAATTTGGGCCTCCCCTTACGATGGAAGAAGCTGGATAAAAAGTGAAGGTGATGACCAATACAGGAGAGCAATTTATACCTATTGGAAAAGAACTGGTCCCTACCCTTCTTTTATTAACTTTGATGGAACTGCAAGGGAGGTTTGCACCAGTAGAAGAATTAAAACGAACACACCACTTCAGGCATTGACTTTACTTAATGATTCAACCTACTGGGATTTATCCATTCAATTTGCAAAAAATTTAATGATGGAGAATCCTTCATCAGTAAAACAACAAATTGGAAAAGGCTACAAAATTGCAACCGGTGTAGAAATCAGCGATAAAAAGTCCAAAGTATTTGAAGCGCTGTTCTCTAATACCATGCAGCAACTGAATAAAGATAAAAAACGTGTTAACAAAATGCTGTCTGATTCAAGTGTGCAAAAACAAGGAAATGAATTGGCCGCTTTGGCTGTAGTAACCAATGCTATTCTCAACCTAGATGAAGTGATTACTAAAAACTAATTTATTCAATGCAAAAGGAGAAAATACAAACAGAGGCCAGACATGCTGAATTGAGTTTTGAAACAAGAAGGCATTTTCTAAAACAATGTAGAACAGGAATGGGTATGATGGCCTTGGGTTCTATTTTGGATGGATGCAATATTTTTTCCAAAGAGAACGATATGTTGGGAACCAATCCTCTTTCGGCAAAAACGCCCCATTTTGCTGCAAAAGCAAAATCAGTCATCTTTTTACACATGGCTGGTGCTCCATCACAATTGGAAATGTTTGATTACAAACCCGAATTGCAAAAAATGGACGGCATGGATTGTCCGGATTCCTTTCTTAAGGGAAAGAAATTTGCTTTCATCAGAGGTGTTCCTAAATTACTTGGTCCGCAAACACAATTCAAACAATACGGTCAAAGTGGTTTGTGGTTATCTGATAACATCCCTCACTTTAGACAGGTCATTGATGACGTAAGTATTTTAAAGGCAGTCAATACCGATCAATTTAACCACGCACCTGCACAATTGCTTATGCATTGTGGTACACCAAGGTTAGGCAGACCCAGCATGGGATCTTGGGTTACATATGGTCTTGGTAGTGAAAACAGCAATCTTCCTGGTTTCGTGGTTTTAACATCTGGAGGAAGAAACCCCGACTCCGGTAAAAGTGTTTGGGGAAGTGGATTTTTACCATCAGTTTACCAAGGAACACAATGCCGATCAGAAGGTGATCCTGTTTTATTTCTAAAAGACCCCAATGGTTTCAATAGAGATCTTCGTAAGTCTTCAATAGATGCAATTAATAAAGTAAATGAGCTTGCTTACCAAGAATACAATGACCCTGAAATTCTATCAAGAATTGCTCAATATGAATTGGCCTTTAAAATGCAAGTAGCTGTTCCAGATGTAATGAATATTGCAGATGAACCAGCTTACATTCATGAAATGTACGGCACAAAACCAGGAGAAGAATCATTTGCAAACAATGCTTTACTAGCAAGGAAATTGGTAGAAAAAGGTGTACGCTTTGTGCAATTGTTTGATTGGGGATGGGATAGTCATGGTACAGACCCTGGTACTGCGTTAGACATGGGTTTTGTTACAAAATGCAGGGAGACAGATAAAGCAGTCACTGCTCTTTTATTAGATCTAAAGCAAAGAGGTCTTTTAGATGAAACGCTGGTAGTATGGGGTGGTGAATTTGGAAGAACACCGATGCAAGAAAACAGAGATGGCATTCAAAATTTTCACAAAGGTAGAGATCACCACGCTGATGCATTTTCCATGTGGATGGCAGGAGGCGGAATAAAATCTGGATTTAGTTATGGGGAAACAGACCCTATTGGATACAATGCGATTGATGGAAAAGTTTCTGTTTATGATATACAAGCAACCATCTTAAATCAATTGGGATTCAATCATGAACAACTCACCTATCAGTTTCAAGGAAGAGAGTTCCGTCTAACAGATGTATTTGGAAAAGTAATTGACCCTATCATTGCCTAATTCATTAAATAGAAAGCATGCTTGAATTCATAGGCAAGTTTCATCCAGTGATTGTACATCTGCCAATTGGCATATTTGTATTGACAATCCTGTTTGAATTTGCAGCATTAACACAAAGGTTTAAAAAGTTGGAAAGCAATATACCTTTTATGCTTGCAATAGGAATTGGATTTTCGATTTTATCACTTGTAACTGGACTATTACTGTCCCAAGATGGAAGTAATAATAAAGATGATGTCGAATTACACAAATGGATTGCAATTGCCACAACTTTTCTTTTTATTTTTTATCAGGTATGGAGAAGTCAATTGGCACAGCATATGTATGCCCAGGTTTTGGGATTAATTGTTTTATCAACTTCAATAGTGTTGACTGGACATTTTGGCGGGACACTTACCCATGGAAAAGACTTCATCAGTTTTTCAAATAAAAACAAAGAAGAAACATTGGTTAAGGCATTGGTTATTCCTGATATAAATCAAGCAGTCTTATACAAAGACATTGTTCAACATACTTTAACCATGAAATGCGTACAATGTCATGGAGAAGAAAGACAAAAAGGAAAATTAAGACTGGATGACCAAAATTGGATTATGGCAGGCGGTAAAAATGGAAATGTAATCAACCTAAGCCAGCCAGAAAAAAGTGAATTATTGAAACGTCTGCTTCTTGAAGACAATGATGAACACCACATGCCTCCAAAAGACAAGGAGCAGCTTACTGGGTTTGAAAAAACAATTCTACAATGGTGGATTGTATCTGGTGCTTCTTTTGATAGCAATATCGCATCAATGCAGCCTGATGAAAAAACAAAACTGGCACTTGCTGACTTTAAAAAGACCTATGCAAGTGGCGAAACAGTAAAAGTAAAACAAAGAAAAGCGGTAGATGAAATACCAGCATCTCTTAAAAAAGAACTTGAAAAAGACGGCTGGGTAATTTCAGCAATTTCAAAAGATGATAACCACATCAGGGCAGTTGGCTACAATTTGGAAACACCTCGTGATCTGGCTTTAAAAAAACTACTTGCTATAAAAGAGCAGTTGGTTGAACTCAAACTGACTTCAAGTGGAATAACAGACAAAGACTTGTCGATAGTGAAACAACTATCGAATATCGAAAAACTATGGCTGGATGAAAATGAAATAACCGACCAAGGAATTAAAGATTTAGTCACCCTGAACAACCTATATTATATCAACCTCACATCCACATCAGTAAGCAAAATGGGAATTGAGAACTTGATGAAGAGCAAATCATTAGAATCGGTGTATGTATTCCAAACAGGATTGAATCAAACCGATATTTCAACACTCAGAAATACTTGGAAAAATATTAATATTTATGGTGCAGATACGATGATAAAAATGCCATCTGATACCCTGTTTCAAAAGACAACCAAATAAAATTAGTCAATTACCTTTCTGTAGCTTTCAAGCAAATGCAATTGATTAATTGTTCTGTTATAGTTATTCAATTCATAACTGATCCCATAATAGACATCGTTGTTTATGAAATCAGTCAAGAACCTAAGCGCTTGCATATAGATTAGAAACTCTCCTGCAAAAGGAATTGCGTCTCTTTCTTCTGCTGACAATTGACCAGCCATTTTTTCTAAATAACCTTCAACAATAGCAGTAAAATAGGCTTTTCTAACAAAGACTTTTTCAAGATCTAAATCTTCTTCAGTACCCGGAGAAAGGTAGGTCCGAAACATATCACCTAGATCGCTGATCGACAATCCACTCATTACAGTATCCAAATCAATTACACACAAACCCTCTCCTTTCTCACCAAACAGCACGTTGTTGATTTTTGTATCGTGGTGGGTTACCCTTTGAGAAAACAAAGGAGATGATGAGATGTATTCGTAGCGATCTACAATATATTTATTCTCAAAAAGATACTTGATTTGTTTATCGGCAAATTGAATCCGAGATTTATCACCATTAATCAAAGCATCTTCAAATTGCTTCCATCGAAAACTCAAATTGTGAAAATCTGGAATCGTTGGTTCTAATTTGGAAATATCCAATCCCTCAAAAGCAGCAGTGAATTTGCCAAACTGAAACGCAGCAGCATAGGCTTGCTCAGGATAGGCACAGCTGTCCATGGAATGTGAGCCAGGAACAAAAGCGGTCACCCTAATCACATTCCCATCAATTTCAAGATGGGATCTTCCAGACAAGGTTTTAAAAGGCAAAGGGAAAAAAGAAGGAATTTCTTTTTCATTCAAAAAAGAAGCAAGTCTTTCTAAATTATTTTCAATTGCTTTCGGTTTTTTAAAAACGGTAGTATTAATTTCTTGAAGAATAAAAGCAGGACTTCCATTTTCAGAAATCAGAAAAGTCTTATGAATCAATCCATTTCCAAATAACCCAATGTCAAATTGGTTCTGATCTCTAAAATAATGGCTAAGAATTAATTTGTGATCCATGGTTTAATACAACAAACGAACCTTTATTGATCCTTTAACTTGCTTCAGCAAATCGACAGCGTTCTTGGATAATTTCTTATCAATGTCTAATACAACATACCCAATTTCATCATTGGTTTTCAGGTATTGTCCAAGTATATTTATTTTATGTTCAGAAAGCGTACTGTTAATTTCAGAGAGCACACCAGGAACATTGGTATGGATGTGAAGAATTCGATGGGTACCTTCCTGAGGTGGCAGGTTGATTTCTGGGAC
>JBFYPP010000143.1:0-5587 GCA_041303255.1 Chitinophagia bacterium
GACATGGCAATTTCACTTATTTCAATAGAAATTTTCACATTGAACCAACCAATGTATGTGTATTTTCCTGTAAGTTTTGTTCCTATTCCAAACTCTACTCAAAGAGAGAAGAGGGATGGGAACTGAGTGTGGATGAAATGATGGAAAAGGTAAAGGCCTATGATGGACAACCGATTACAGAAGTTCATATTGTAGGTGGTGTACATCCCAAAATGGATATCTATTATTTTGCAGATCTTCTCAGAAAAATAAATACACATAGACCAGATTTACACATCAAAGGATTTACTGCTGTTGAACTTGACTACATGTTTAGGAAGGCAAAGCTTTCTAGAGAAGAGGGTATGAAATTATTGCATGATGCTGGTTTAGACTCTCTTCCGGGTGGTGGTGCAGAAATTTTTGACGCTGGCATTCGCGAGCAAATTTGTGCTGATAAAGTAGATGCAGCAGGTTGGCTAGATATTCACGCAACAGCACATCAATTGGGCATGCACAGTAACGCAACCATGCTATACGGACATCTTGAAAATTATGCTCACCGTGTAGACCACATGGAGCAATTGAGAAACATGCAAGACAGAACTAAAGGATTCAATACTTTTATTCCTTTAAAATTCAGAAACTACGATAATGAGATGAGTCATCTTGGTGAAGTGACTGCCATAGAAGATATGAAGGTTTATTCCATTGCAAGAATTTACCTCGACAACTTTAACCACATCAAAGCCTATTGGCCTATGTTGGGAAGAGAGCAGGCACAATTAACCCTTTCATTTGGTGTTAACGACATCGATGGAACCATTGATGATTCCACAAAAATTTATTCGATGGCAGGAAGTGAAGAACAAACACCAAGTATGTCAACAGATGAATTAGTAGCGCTCATTAAACAGGTTGGAAGAGAAGCGGTGGAAAGAGATACGCTTTACAACATCGTAAAAAAATACTAAATCAACATTCACTCAAACTCAAGGGAATCTGCAAGGCGAGTCCGCCTTCTGAGGTCTCTTTGTATTTATTACTCATGTCTCTAGCTGTCTCCCACATGGTTTTGATTACTGAGTCGAGAGATACTTTTGCAAAATCAGGCGCACTTTGCATGGCCAATTGTGCAGCCGTAATTGCTTTGATTGCTCCCATGGTATTTCTTTCAATACAGGGAATTTGAACCAGTCCTCCTATTGGATCGCAGGTTAGTCCCAAATGATGCTCCATGGCTATTTCTGCTGCCATCAACACCTGACGCTGGGAACCTCCTAAACATTCGCAAAGTGCAGCAGCAGCCATAGCACTAGATACACCAATTTCAGCCTGGCATCCGCCCATAGCTGCAGATATTGTAGCACCTTTCTTAAATATACTTCCAATTTCAGCAGCAGTAAGTAAGAATTGCACCACTTTCTCATCATGGTTGCCATCACAAAAAACAATATAGTATAGAAGTACAGCAGGAATTACGCCAGCCGCTCCGTTTGTTGGCGCGGTTACTACCCGTCCAAAAGATGCATTTTGTTCATTCACCGCAAGTGCAAAACAACTCACCCAATCTACGGTATTGCTAAATTCATTTCCTTTTTTGGAAATTAGGTTGGCCCACTCAACAGAATTTGAGTATTGAACATCACCCAATAATTTTTTATTAAGTTCAAAAGCTCTCCGTTTAACTTCTAAACCACCCGGCAGTATTCCTGTAGTATGACATCCTTTATAGATTGAGTCCAACATCACTTGCCAAACTGTCATCACCCCATTTCTCGTATCTGATTCAGCACGCCATGCACTTTCGTTTTCTAAAACAATTTCACTCACAGACAATCCAGTCTTCATACACCAATGTAAGAGGTCCTTTGCTGTATTAATTGGAAAAGGAAGTGAAACGCTATTTGTATTTTCTGATTGGCCTTCTTCCTCTACGAAACCGCCACCAATGGAATAATATGTTTTTGCGATGTGTTCTCCACTAGAGATGGTTGCCAAAAAACTCATTCCATTGGGATGGTGAGTCAATGTTTCCGAGAACAAAAATTCAATGTCGGTTTTGGGATTAAAATTAATGATTTGCTTTCCGCTTAAATTCATTTCACCCGCATCCAAGATGGAAGTAATTTTTTTTTGCACTTGATCTACTTCAAACTTAACTGGATCCTCTCCAGATAAACCCAATTGAATAGCCACATCAGTGCCATGCCCCTTTCCTGTTTTTGCTAAAGAGCCATACAGTAATACTTTGACAGAAATCGTCTTAGACAACAATTGTTGTTCTTGAAGAAACTTACAAAACATCAGGGCGGCTTTCCAAGGTCCTAATGTATGAGAACTAGATGGACCAATTCCAATCTTAAATATGTCAAAAAAAGAAATGGATTGATGCATTTGAAAGGATTAAAATTTAAAAAACTAATTTATTAAATGAGGTAATCGCAATCAATCTACTTTTGAAACCATTTGGAGGTGAAACCAACCCTAAGCTTCAATAATAGTAACATCAAATATCAAGACACTATTTGCAGGAATACTTGAAACGGCATTACTACCATAACCCAAGGAAGGCGGAAGAAATAACCTGATTTTTCCTCCCGATTTGATCAATTGCAAACCAATTTGCCATCCTGCAATTAACTGTGATAACGGATAAAGCACAGGATTTGTGAGAGATTGGTCAAATATAGTACCATTTGTCAATTGACCCTTGTAGGTAAACGCTACATTGGTGCAGAGCGTAGGTCTATTACCAGCGCCTTCATTTTCTATAATATAATAGAATCCTGCAGGATGTTTTACTGCGTTGGTTATGTTGTTAGCAGTTAGATAAGTTTCTACCTGGGTGATTTCAGCAACTGGAACAGTTACATCAGGTAATTTTGCTTCACACTTAAAAGAATTATACCCCTCCTTCAAACATCCGATGCCAATCAATGAAAGAAAAAAGACAAAAGACATTAACCTTATTGCGCGCATAGTAAAAGTTTTATTCGATACAAAGATGCAAAAAAACCCTGAAACTCGTCTTCTTAGTTATTCTCATTTTGCTTTCTTGCTTGTAATTCTAGGTATTGCTGCTCCAGTTTTTCCCACCGAAACTTTCTATTTATTAGCGCAATGAAAATCGAGATAATTAGAATTGCCAAAACCAATACAATAGGATTAAACTGACTCATACCCACAGCATCCGCTCGTTTGTACCAAAAACGTCCTAATAAAAAATTGATCAAAATAGGAATTGAAAAGAGAAACCCAAATGGCAATCCAAACAAAAGCTGATAGGACAAGCTGGCCTGACGCTCTCGGTTTTGTTCCCAGTATTCAATAAATTTCTTTTCGTCGTCGGTATATAACATAATAATTATCTAAATTACGATTATAAGTGCTGATGCAATCGTGGCAGAAAGTATTTTCTCACGAATATGAACATTCATGAAACCAAAGCCTAACCAAGTTTTCTTTATTTTTTCATTGATCGCAATTGCTGAAATCACCCTACTTGCAACAAGAAACCACAGTTATCGATTCTTAACAAAGCCTTTTCTCATTCCACTTTTAATTCTGCTTTATATTGTTTCAACAAAAGACAAAATTCAGATACCAAAAGACATCATCATTTGGGCCTTGCTGTTCTCTTGGGCAGGTGATCTTTTTTTAATGAAAGATGGATTTTTTATCCCTGGGCTAATCTCATTTTTAACAGCCCATTTTTGCTACATCCTCTTTTTATCAAAAACAAAATCAGATCAAACTTCTTTTTTCAAGTTAAGACCGGTAATGCTCATTGCTGTTCTAGCCTACTTAATTGAATTGATGTATTTGCTTTGGCCGCATTTAGGAGGTATGAAAATACCTGTACTGATTTACGGTATAACCATCAGCGTAATGCTGTCAGCTGCTTTCTGGCAATACCAAAAATTAGAAACCAGAACAGCATTGTACTTTATAGTGGGTGCAATTTTCTTTGTGCTATCCGATTCGTTGTTGGCACTCAACAAATTCAAAACCAATTTTGCAATGGCTGATATCTCTATCATGTCTACCTATATCCTGGCACAGCTTTTTATTGTTTTGGGGGCCATCAAATACAGAAATAACGCATAATTGTTGCTATACATAAGAAAAGCCCCGCAAAAGCGGGGCTTTTCTATATCTCAATTTTGGGATATTAATAATCCATACCACCCATACCAGGAGCACCATGAGCATGAGCTGCTTCCTCTCTTTTGGGCTTGTCAGCTATAACACACTCTGTGGTTAGCATCATACCAGCAATAGAGGCCGCATTTTCAAGTGCTACACGAACCACTTTAGTTGGGTCAATAACACCAGCGGTAAGCAATTTCTCGTAATTGTCAGTACGCGCATTGTAGCCAAAATCACCTTTTCCTTCTTTCACTTTTTGTACAACTATTGAACCTTCAACACCAGCATTGTAAACAATAGTACGCAAAGGAGCTTCAAGCGACCTGCGGATGATTGCAATACCAGTAGTTTCGTCTTCGTTAGCACCCTTTTTCTTATCAAGGGCTTCTATAGCACGTATCAAAGCAATTCCACCACCCGGAACGATTCCTTCTTCAACAGCAGCACGTGTGGCATGCAAGGCATCGTCTACACGGTCCTTTTTCTCTTTCATTTCAACTTCAGTTGCGGCACCAACATTCAATACGGCAACTCCACCACTCAATTTTGCCAAACGCTCTTGAAGTTTCTCTCTATCATAATCAGAGGTAGTTGCTTCAATTTGAGATTTGATTTGAGCGATACGGGCATTGATATCGTCTTTTTTACCTTTACCACCTACTACAATTGTATTGTCTTTGTTGATGGTTACACGCTCGGCACGACCCAAATAAGTTAAGTCTGCATTTTCAAGTTTAAACCCTTGCTCTTCACTAATTACAATTCCTTTTGTTAGGATTGCGATATCCTGCATCATTTCTTTTCTACGGTCTCCGAAACCAGGAGCTTTAACAGCAGCTACTTTCAAAGTACCACGAAGTTTGTTTACAACCAAGGTTGCCATTGCTTCACCTTCTAAATCTTCTGAGATGATCAACAAAGGAGCACCTTGTTGAGCTACTTTCTCAAGAATATGCAAGATGTCTTTCATTGCAGAAATCTTCTTGTCGTAAATCAAAATGAACGGACTTTGTAACTCACATTCCATTTTTTCTGCGTTGGTAACAAAATAGGGAGAAATATAGCCCCTATCAAATTGCATACCTTCTACGATGTCTATTGAAGTCTCAGTACCTTTTGCTTCTTCAACTGTAATAACACCATCTTTACCTACTTTTTGCATTGCCTCAGCAATCAACTTTCCAATTTCAGCGTCATTGTTAGCTGAAACAGTTGCAACTTGTTGGATTTTTTTGTTGTCGTTTCCAACAGTTTGTGATTGAGAGATGAGATTTGCAACTACTAGGGCAACTGCTTTGTCAATGCCTCTTTTAATGTCCATTGGATTTGCACCAGCAGCCACGTTTTTCAATCCTTCAGTGATGATAGATTGAGCAAGAACGGTTGCCGTTGTGGTACCATCACCAGCAACATCAGCGGTTTTTGAAGCCACTTCTTTTACCATTTGAGCACCCAT
>JBFYPP010000144.1:0-5585 GCA_041303255.1 Chitinophagia bacterium
CAACAGTAGAAAATATCATGTATGTATATGAGTATGGTGTGGCGACTGGGGTGGTTCGTATGTTTTTGGCAGTCCCGGCCCATGCTACTTTTGCCATCATCATGGGCTATTTCATGGGCAAGGCAAAGTTTTCACAGAAAAGAGAAACTTATCTGCTGCTAGCCGGATTATTTTGGGCTGTTGTTTTTCATGGCAGTTACGACTTCTTCCTTTTCTTGAAAGACACACAGCAAACACAGTCGGAATTAAGTCTTTTGATGCTTTTAGGAGCAATCGTATCTTTGATTACTGGAATTATTTTATCTAAAAAAGCAATAACAGCGCATCTTCATCAATCTGCTGAGGCGCATATAAGGGAAACAAATGATTAAGATTTATAAAGTGGGGCTTGATGCCATTCCAACAATTGAGCGATTAAGTAAAGAAATTTGGAGAAAGGTTTATCCTGCAATTGTCCCAATCGGACAAATAGAATACCTGTTAAAAGAATGGCACAGTCCCGAAGCCCTATCAGATCAAATGACCAAACAAGGACATCAGTTCTTAATCATTGAATGGGGTAATGAACCCATAGGTTATGCGTCCTACGCTGTTAAAGATAAAGAAGACCCTCATCGATTTAGATTAAACAAGTTATATGTCCAGCCCGAACTACATGGTAAAGGCATTGGTAAATCAATTGTCCATTTCATTACAAATGAAATAAAGCCGCTTGGTGCAACAGTCTTGGAACTCAATGTCCACAAAAGGAATCCAGCAGTCGCTTTTTACAAACACATTGGATTTGTAATCGCAAAGGAAGAAGTCACGGAAATTGCCTACGGCTACTTATTAGATGATTTTATAATGGAAATGGACCTCACGAAAATTACTATCTAAACGTACTATTTACCCAATATATATTAACTTTGCGCAAAATTTAAAACGCCATGTCAACTACAGCACAACTCGACTTCGCCCTAGCCTACAAGGTTAAAGATATCACCCTAGCAGAATGGGGTAGAAAAGAAATTAGACTTGCTGAAGCTGAAATGCCCGGCTTAATGGCTTTACGCAAAGAGTATGGCGCTTCTCAGCCCTTAAAGGGTGCAAGAGTAGCGGGTTGTTTACACATGACCATCCAGACTGCCGTACTTATTGAAACTTTGGTTGCATTGGGTGCAGAAGTTAAATGGAGTTCATGTAATATATTTTCAACCCAAGACCAGGCAGCAGCAGCTATTGCAGCAGTAGGTATCGGTGTTTTTGCGTGGAAAGGACAAAGTATAGAAGAGGCGGATTGGTGTATTGAACAAACTTTGTTCTTTGGTAGCAGCGACCGTCCTTTGAACATGATTTTGGATGACGGCGGAGACCTTACCAATATGGTATTGGACAAGTTTCCTGAATTGGTTCCGCATGTGAAAGGCATTTCAGAAGAAACAACAACTGGTGTTCACAGGTTGTATGAGCGTGTTGCAAAAGGAACCTTGCCTATGCCAGCCATCAACATCAACGACTCTGTAACAAAATCTAAGTTCGATAACAAATACGGTTGTAAAGAATCATTGGTTGATGCCATCAGAAGAGCAACAGACATTATGCTTGCTGGTAAAGTTGCTGTTGTAGGTGGCTATGGTGATGTTGGAAAAGGTTCTGCTGCTTCTCTTGCAGGTGCAGGTTGCCGTGTTATTGTAACAGAGATTGATCCAATTTGCGCACTACAAGCTGCAATGGACGGATTTGAAGTAAAGAAAATGATTGATGCTGTGAAAGAAGCCGATATCATTGTTACAGCTTCAGGTTGTCGTGATCTTATCACTGGAACCCATTTCAAAGCCATGAAAGACAAAGCCATTGTTTGTAACATTGGCCACTTTGATATTGAAATCGATGTTGCCTGGTTGAATACCAACTACGGTCATACCAAAGATACCATCAAGCCACAGGTTGATATTTACAATGTGGATGGCAATGACATCATCTTGTTGGCAGAAGGCCGTTTGGTTAACCTTGGTTGCGCAACTGGTCACCCAAGTTTTGTAATGAGTAACTCATTCACCAACCAAGTTTTGGCTCAAATTGAGTTGTGGATCAACCATGCCAAATATGACAAAAATGTATATGTACTTCCAAAGCATTTGGATGAAAAAGTAGCCCGACTTCACCTTGAAAAAATTGGTGTTGTGTTGGATGAGCTTACTACAGCACAAGCCGACTACCTCGGAATTCCTTTGACAGGTCCGTTTAAATCTGATCTTTACAGGTACTAATTTTAATGAGATAAAATACAAACCCGACTAACTTTAATTAGTCGGGTTTTTTTATTGGAAGTAAAATGAATTCCGCAAGGGATTAAGGGTTAATTTTACGTTGCAAGCATTTCAGAAAATGACAAAACTGTCCGTCAATATCAACAAAATAGCAACCATCAGAAACAGCAGAGGTGGCAATAACCCAGACTTGATTAAAGTTGCTTTGGACGCTGAACAATTTGGGGCAGAAGGTATTACTGTGCATCCCAGACCAGACGAAAGACATATCCGTTATGATGATGTAAGAGCATTAAAAAAAGTACTCACAACAGAATTTAATATTGAAGGCAACTGCAGGGAACAAAAATTTATTGATTTGGTGCTGGAAGTCAAACCACACCAGGTAACGCTTGTCCCTGATGCAGAAAACCAATTGACTTCAGATCACGGATGGGATACCATTAAACATCAATCCTATCTGCAGGAAATGATTGCTATTTTCAAACATGCAGGAATTCGAACAAGTATATTTTGTGATCCTGATACGAAGATGGCAGAAGGGGCCGCTAAGACAGGTACAGATAGAATTGAATTGTATACCGAACAGTATGCAAAGAATTATCTGTCCGACAAATGGAAAGCGGTGAGTAGTTATGTTGAAGCAGCAAAAATTGCCAAACAATTGGGACTTGGTATTAATGCTGGCCACGACCTTGATTTAAATAATCTTGCCTTCTTTTCTAAACAAATACCCGATTTAGATGAGGTAAGTATAGGGCATGCACTGATTTGCGATGCCTTATATTTGGGCCTTGAAAATACCATTCAACTGTACAGACGACAATTGAAATAAAACTTTTTTAACCCCCATTCGTTATTAAAAACAAAAATTATGAAACAATTATTTTACGGTGCAACTTTTCTTTTTCTTTTGACTTTTGGCATCAATGCATGCGCACAAAATGCAGCACCTAGTCCAGCTCAAACCGTATCAGGCAAAGCAGGTAATGCAACAGTTACAATCGCCTATGGCTCACCCTCTGTGAAAGGCAGAAAAGTATGGGGAGATTTAGTTCCTTATGGAAAAGTATGGAGAACAGGTGCAAACGATGCAACTACCATTGAGTTCAGTTCAGATGTAAAAATTGAAGGTCAAGCTCTTGCTAAGGGAAAATATGCCCTATTTACCATTCCTGAAGAAAACGGATGGACAATCATCTTTAACAAAAATTCAAAACAATGGGGTGCTTATAGCTATAAGCAAGAAGAAGATGTACTCAGAGTAAAAGTGAAGTCGCAAAAATCAGCCACTTTCAATGAAGCGTTGAAGTTTGAAGTAGCCAATGATATGGTGCACATATCATGGGAGAACCTAATGGTAATGTTTGGTGTAAAATAAATCTAGACCCCTGTATTTAAAAGAAAAGCATCCCTATAGAGGATGCTTTTCTTTTATAACCGAGACAACCATTTTAAATATTCTGGCATCACCCTACCCCATGTTTCTACATCGTGTTTACCATCAGCTAATTCCAAATAGGTTATATGTTCATTTATGCTATAGCCAATTCTATTAAGTTCATCAATTACTCCAATGGTGTCGTCTATTGAATCAATAATGCCATTGTTGTTTCTGTCGGCAGCCTCATCCAACTGACCCGTCTGCAGAAAAAATTTCAGTTGGTGATGCTTCGTTTTCGTACGAATTTTTGCATGCATGATTCGGTCTAGTTCTTCTACATATCCCTTTTCCAGGCCCTTTGAACGCCACCAAAACGAACCGCTAAATACCCCTACTGCGGAAAACTCATGGGGATATTCTATTGCCATGTCAAATGCCATCAACCCACCCAATGAAAATCCCGCCAAATACTTTTTGTCAATTTGCACCGCAGGAAAAACAGATTTTAGAAACGGAATTAGTTCATCCAAAATAAATCTGGAATAGGCAAAGGCTTTACTACCTCGATCTAAATAATCAGGAATTCCAGCAACACCATATTCTTGCCTCCTTTCTATCCCAGCATGAATACCAATAGCTATCAGCGTTCTTTCAGCACCCAAATGATTATTTATCATTTTAGAGAAACCCATCTTTACAAGATCTTGTCCATCATTGATGAACAATAAGTTCACAGTAGATGATTCATTGTACCCCGAAGGAGAGTATATGTCTACTTTAACCTGACGCTTTAAGAGCTCGGAAGAAATAATAACCGACTGAAATTCTTGCTTCACCATACTTTTCTTATCCAGGCAAAAGTAAGCAAAGGATATGTTCTTAAAAAGCCAATACAAAAAACAGATAAAATCATTAACTTAGGACAACAACCAAAATACATGAACAAAAAGATTGGCATCTTGCATGGTAAGGAGCGTAGTTTTCCTGAGGCGTTTGTAAAAAGAATCAACGACAAAAACATCAAAGGAATTACAGCAGAATCTGTAAAAATCAATAAAGTTGCACAAGGTGAATCTTCAGGATATGCCGTAATTGTAGATCGAATTTCACAAGACGTCCCGTTTTACAGAGCATATTTAAAAAATGCAGCTATATCGGGCACTGCCGTAATTAACAACCCTTTTTGGTGGAGTGCTGATGAAAAATTTTTTAACAACGCCCTTGCAACAAAGATTGGTGTACCCGTACCAAAAACGGTAATCCTTCCCTCACGAGATTTACCTGACGACACCTCTGATGCTTCGTTTTCGAATCTGGCCTACCCCCTAGACTGGAACAACATTTTTGAATACGTTGGCTTTCCGGCATATATGAAACCCTATGCTGGTGGAGGTTGGAAAAATGTTTACCGACTCAACAATATGGAAGAGTTTTTTCAAACGCATGCCGAAACTGGTCAGCTTGTGATGTTGCTACAAGAAGAAATCATTTTTGAAGAGTATTATAGGTGTTATTGCATTGGAAGAAAACACGTCCGTATTATGCCTTATGAGCCAAGAAACCCTCACCATTTGAGATACGTTGCCAATCACCAGCCCTCCGCTAAATTGCTCAAAACAATGGAAGACATTGTTTTGAAAATAAACAACTACTTGGGCTACGATTTTAATACGGTAGAACTTGCCATCAGAGATGGCGTTCCCTATGCCATTGATTTTTGCAACCCCGCCCCTGACGCTGATTTAAAAAGTGTAGGAGAAGAAATGCTGCAAATTTTGCAATTGATACTGCTCAAAATATAAAAGAAGGAACGGATAATCTCTCTTGGGGTGAATACATCAAACGAAGCATTGTTCAAAAAGCATTATAAATTTTAAAAACCAAACATGATCAACTACAATTTATTTACAGTTGGGATTGAGGAGGAATACATGGTAATTGACCCAAAG
>JBFYPP010000145.1:0-5584 GCA_041303255.1 Chitinophagia bacterium
AGTCTGGTAGGGTGAAGGTTGGTTTTAGTCCAATTTCAAACACAAAAGCATAATCTTTGGGCTCGTTTTGGTTGAACATGGCTGGGTCATTCCCGTCTTCCGGCAATGGTTGTCCCAAGTATGAAATTTGCTCTGTTTGGAGGTACTGCATCAATTCATTTTCAATTGAGCGAAGTACTTCCTCAGTAAAGATTGCAGCACCGTGCATTTTCTTTACTATACCAGCCGGAACCATTCCTTTTCTGAATCCTGGAATGTTTGCGGTTTTTGCATACTTTTTCAAAGAAGCTTCATATGCACTGCCGTAATCTGCTGGGGAAACACTAACTGTAATTTTTTCGTGGAGTGGAGCCAACTGCTCCCTGTTTATCTGTGCCATACTTATTAGATTGTGAAAAGAGCGGTGTGCGGATGGAGGGACTCGAACCCCCAAGCCTCGCGGCACCAGATCCTAAGTCTGGCGTGTCTACCAATTTCACCACACCCGCAAAACTGACTGAATTTCAGGCAGCGGCTCTTTTCAAAGTGGGTGGCAAAGGTAGCAGTTTCTTATCAAAAAAAGGCAATCATTTCCTTTTTCAGTAAATTTGTTTGGTATGGAAAGCTTGGAATTGGAAAAACAACCGTCTCCTTACGACCTGACAGATGAGCAAGAGAAAAAAGAAATTGTCAGGCGTTATAGGGCATTATTAAGAGTGCTGAAGCCAAAACTGAAGACAGGCGACAAAGAATTGGTGCGCAGGGCTTTTGAATTGTCTGTAGAGGCCCATAAAACCATGCGTAGGAAAACAGGGGAGCCGTATATTTTTCATCCCCTTGCGGTAGCCATGATTTGTGTAGAGGAAATTGGTCTGGGCGTAAGGTCTACCATCTGTGCACTATTGCACGATACCGTTGAAGACACCGACTTAACATTGGAAGATATCCAGCTTGAGTTTGGATCCGAGATGGCCAAAATTATCGATGGCCTTACAAAAATTGCAACTGTAGTAGACAACAACAGTACCCAACAAGCAGAAAATTTTAAAAAAATCTTACTCACACTCACTGATGATCCTCGTGTGATACTTATTAAGTTGTGTGATCGCCTGCACAACATGAGAACCCTCGACAGCATGAAGAGGGAAAAGCAGTTAAAAACTGCGTCTGAAACGGTTTATGTATACGCCCCGCTTGCGCATAGAATGGGTCTATACAACCTGAAAACGGAAATGGAGGATTTGGCAATGAAATACCTTGAGCCAGACACCTACAAAGAGATTGCAAAAAAACTATCTGAAACAAAGCGTGAGAGAACCAAGTACATCAACGAGTTTATTAAGCCGGTAAAAGAGAAATTGGATAAAGCAGAGTTTGCTTACGAGATTTATGGCAGACCCAAATCCATCCATTCTATTTGGAGCAAAATGAAAAAGAAGAATGTGGAGTTCGAAGAGGTGTATGATCTCTTTGCCATTCGCATTATTGTTACAGCTGGATTTGAACACGAAAAAGAAGCTTGTTGGAAAATTTATTCGATAGTCTCAGACATGTACAATCCTGCTCCAGAGCGAATGCGAGATTGGCTTAGCAATCCCAAAGCAAATGGCTATGAGGCTTTGCACACAACCGTGATGGGTCCGCAGGGAAAGTGGGTGGAAGTGCAGATACGTTCTAAACGAATGAATGAAATTGCAGAGAAAGGACTGGCTGCGCATTGGAAATACAAAGAGGGGGGTGCCGAAGAAGACCGATTTGATAAATGGTTTTCTCAAATTAGAGAAGCATTGGGAGGCGAAGACATCAGCTCGATTGATTTTCTTCAAGATTTTAAAACATCTTTTCTGGCTGAAGAAATTTATGTGTACACACCAAAGGGCGATGTAAAAATGTTGCCAGTGGGTTCTACTGCACTTGATTTCGCATTTGGTATTCACTCCGCTATTGGTTCCAAATGTATTGGCGCGAAAGTCAACCACAAATTGGTGCCAATTGGTTATAAATTGAAAAGTGGTGATCAAATTGAAATAATCACATCTAGCAAGCAAAAACCAACTGAAGATTGGCTTTCTGCAGTAGTTACCGCCAAAGCAAAAAGCAGAATCAAGGATGCGTTAAAAGAAGAGAAAAGAAAAATTGCGGAAGATGGAAAATATGTTGCAGAAAAGAAATTAAGCGCCTACGGTGCAGCCTTATCTCAACACAATATTGATGAACTCGTAGCGTATTACAAAATGCCATCTCCGATGGATCTTTTCTATCGCATTGCCATCAAACAAATCGATTTAAAAGAGCTAAAGGAGTTTGAATTGAAAGGGGATCGTCTCGAGGTAATTAAAATAAAAAAAACGGAACCTGAAAAGGCTGGTCCAGATAACGCCAGAGTAGACGACAAGAAAGATGCAGAGTTGATAATTTTTGGTGAACAAAGTGACAGAATCATGTACTCGCTCGGCAATTGTTGCAAACCAATTCCCGGGGATGATGTTTTTGGATTTGTAACCACGGGTAAAGGGCTGATCATTCACCGCACGAACTGTCCGAATGCCACCAGACTCCTTTCCAGCCACGGGCACCGTGTGGTAAAAACAAAATGGGTTAAAAACAAAGAGATTTCCTTCCTCACAGGATTGAAAATTACTGGGTTGGATGATGTGGGTGTAATACACAAAATTACCAACTTAATATCGGGGGACTTAAAAATCAATATCAATGCCATTACTGTAGAAGCCAAGGAAGGAATATTTGAAGGGAATATCCGTTTGTTTGTGCACGACAAAGACGAGCTAGACCTCCTTTTGAACAAGTTAAGGGCGTTACAAGGCATTCAGACTGTACAGCGTTACAATCCGGAATCTTAAGGGGATATTTATTTTTCTGCGTATAGTTGCATTCATCTAAATTTGCGACTTACTCAATAATTGTTTTTATGGTTGATGTACTACTTGGTTTGCAATGGGGTGATGAAGGGAAAGGAAAGATTGTAGATTATTTCGCACCACGTTACGATATCATTGCTCGATTTCAAGGTGGACCCAATGCGGGGCACACGTTGTATATCAATGGACAAAAAGTGGTACTTCACCAAATTCCATCTGGAATTTTTCATGAAAACAAACTGAATTTGATTGGTAGTGGCGTTGTTTTAGATGCGGTTACCTTGAAGAAGGAATATGATAAAGTAACTGCATTTGGAATCGACGGGAAAAAGAACCTTTATGTTTCTGAAAGAACCCAACTGATCTTGCCAACACATAGGGCACTCGACAAAGCCTCTGAAATTTCAAAAGGCAATGAAAAAATTGGATCAACGCTAAAAGGAATTGGACCGGCTTATATGGACAAAACCGGTAGAAACGGTTTGCGCGTAGGAGACCTCCTAGACAAGAATTTTACTACCCAATATATTAAACTCCGTATGAAGCACCAGCGTATGCTGGATTCATTTGGATTCAACGACGATATTTCTGAGTGGGAAGAGGAGTTTTTCGAGGCTATTGAGTTTTTAAAATCACTCAAAATTGTAAATGGGGAATATTTTATCAATGAAAAAATACGAGAAGGTAAAAAAGTATTGGCCGAAGGCGCACAAGGCAGCATGTTGGATGTGGATTTCGGTACATTTCCATTTGTAACGTCTTCCAATACCATCTCCGCTGGTGTTTGTACGGGGTTGGGAATTGCTCCTCAAAAAATCAGGGAAGTAATAGGGGTATCCAAGGCTTATTGTACGCGTGTGGGTAGTGGACCTTTCCCTACTGAGTTACACGATGATACAGGAGAACGATTGAGAAAAATAGGCAATGAGTTTGGTGCTACTACAGGAAGGCCTAGAAGATGTGGATGGATTGATTTGGTGGCATTGGATTTCGCCTGTATGATTAACGGGGTAACACAGGTGGTTATGACAAAAGCAGATGTGTTGGACGCTTTTGATGAACTCTCTGTTTGCACCAGCTACAAAGTGGATGGTAAAGAGCAACGTACGGTGCCTTATCAAATGAATAAAGTTGACATTGATCCTCAATACAAAAGTTTTGAAGGGTGGAAAACAGATATAACCAGAATGAAAACGCAAGATGAGCTTCCGCAGGCCATGAAAGAATATATATCTTTCATCAACAAATACCTCGGAGTAGATGTAAGTTATATTTCAAATGGTCCTGAAAGAGAGCAGATTATTAAGGCCTAAATAGCGTCACCAAAAAAAATACTTTCAAATATTTGGTGATGTAAAAAACTCTCAGAAATTTTACATAGAAAAATTTCCTTTTGATATGGCAAAGTCGGCAAATGAAAAAAAGGTGATCACAAAGCCTGAAGAAAATGAAGCCTCATCTAAACCGGTAAAATCTTCTGCAAAGTCTAAGAAAAAAGACGATGAAGAAGATGACTTCCTAGACGATGAGTTGCCCGCAAAAAAATCTACCAAGTCGTCTAAAGATGAGGATGAGGATGATGGCGAAGAAGTAGCGGATGATTGGGAGAAATCTGAAGAGGAGGATGACAATTGGGATCCTGACTTCGAAGAGTTTGATGTGCCTAAGTCCAAAACCAAAAAAGCTGGTGGGAAGAAAGATGATGATGACTTCTCCGTAGACGATGAGTTTAAAGACCTTTACTTTGATGAAGGCGGCTCTGGTGGCGGATTTGACGACGACGACGATTTCTAGATTGTTGTATCTGCCTTTTCCTGCATTTCCAAACAAGTTGTTGAGAAAGCCAATAGTGTATCTTCTTTAAATTGATCACACATTATTTGCATTCCAAATGGCATGCCATTGCTGTGTTTGAATAAAGGAATTGATATGCCTGCTACTCCAGCAAGATTGGCATAAACAGTGTATAGGTCACCTAAAAACATTTCTACTGCATCATTGCTTTTTTCTCCAAATTTAAAAGCAGTTGATGGCGTTGTGGGCATGATGATAAAGTCGTACTCAGAAAAGATCTCTTTTGTACGCTCCACAATCAATTGCCTAACTTGTTGCGCTTTGGTGAAGTAGGCTTCATAATACCCGGTGCTGAGTACAAACGTGCCCAGCATGATTCTTTTTTTTACTTCTTTACCAAAACCCGCTGACCTGGATTTTACATAGAGCTCATTGAGGTCCGCACTACTTTTATCCGTTCTGTAGCCAAATTTAATGCTATCATATCTCGATAGGTTAGAGGAGGCTTCTGCAGTTGTTAAAACATAATAGGTGGGAACAACATAATCTAGGTAGTTAAAATCGACTGCAACTACTTCGTGTCCCGTATTTTTTAATTCAGTTATCTTTTGCGCTATTGCATTTTTTATTTCTATATCCAGAGAGGGGTGTTCCAGTGCTTGAGGGAAATAGGCAATTTTATATTTCTTCTCCACTTTGTTTATTAGGCTGTATTGAGGTACCTCTTTCTCTGAACAAGTGCTGTCAAACTCATCCGCACCCGCAATGGTCTCTAAAATCAATGCTGCATCTGCTATGTATTTGGAAAAAATACCAATTTGGTCAAATGAAGAGGCATATGCTATGAGCCCGTATCTAGAAATTCTACCATAGCCCGGTTTTAGTCCCACAATGCCACAAAAATCCGCAGGTTGCCTCACAGACCCACCTGT
>JBFYPP010000146.1:0-5537 GCA_041303255.1 Chitinophagia bacterium
GGCGCCTACCAATTTCTGTAGGTGAGGAACAAGGTGGATCAGGGAGTATTTGTTTGTAGGTCCTTCTTTTGGTCTACCAAAATGACTCATTAAGATAACGGTACCACCATCTTTGAGTATTTTCTGAATGGTTGGAATGGCCGCACGCATACGTGTGTCGTCTGTTACCTGAAAACTTTCGTTGAGTGGTACGTTAAAATCGACGCGCACCAAGGCTTTTTTCCCTTTGAAATTGTATTGCTCGAATTTGCTCATGATAGGGGCTTTAAAAAAAGAAACCCGGCAGTGGTCGACTGCCGGGTTTGGTTATTTGTTAGATTATTTAGAAATCAATTGTGCGAAGTAGTGTACGGTGCGTACAAGCTGACTAACATAGCTCATTTCATTGTCATACCAGCTTACAGTCTTCACCATTTGTTGATCACCAACGGTCAATACTTTTGTTTGGGTTGCATCAAACAAAGAACCAAAGCGAATTCCGATTACATCTCCAGAAACAATTTCATCTTCTGTGTAGCCAAAGCTCTCATTGGCAGCAGCTTTCATGGCGGCGTTGATTTCTTCAACCGAAGTTTTCTTGCCAAGCACTACGGTAAGTTCAGTTAGAGAACCGGTAAGGGTTGGAACACGTTGAGCGGTACCGTCTAGTTTTCCTTTCAAAGAAGGAAGAACCAATCCAATTGCCTTTGCAGCACCTGTGCTGTTCGGTACGATATTTTGAGCAGCTGCTCTTGCCCTGCGAAGATCTCCTTTAACGTGAGGAGAGTCCTGGGTATTTTGGTCGTTTGTGTAAGCGTGAACAGTTGTCATCAAACCAGCAACGATAACAAATTGGTCTTCCAATACCTTGGCCATAGGCGCAAGGCAGTTGGTAGTACAAGATGCACAGCTGATGATGGTTTCAGAGCCATCCAGTATTTCGTGGTTGGTATTGAAAACAACCGTTTTAAGATCACCGGTAGCAGGGGCAGAGATTACTACTTTTTTTGCACCAGCAGTAAGGTGGGCAGAGGCTTTGTCTTTATCGGTAAAGAATCCGGTACACTCCAAAACCACATCCACATGGTGTGCTCCCCAAGGAATTTGTGCTGGATCTCTTTGTGCATATATTTTTACTTCATGTCCGTTAACTACAATTGAATTTTCTGTAGCCTTTACATCCTGTTCGAAACGACCCTGAGCGGTATCGTATTTCAGAAGATGGGCCAAGGCAGCTGGACTGGTTAAGTCGTTAATAGCAACGATATCAATCCCTTGCATATTGAAAATCTGACGGTAAACAAGTCTTCCTATTCTACCAAATCCGTTGATCGCTACTTTTACTGTACTCATAATTGGTTGCTTTTGTCTTTTTTCGTGCTGCAAAGGTAAGAACTATTCGATTTTTTTTGTCATATTTCTCATAAGAACTTATCTTTGCGAACCTAAAACGAAACGGCCCGTTGGTCAATCGGTTAAGACGCCTCCCTTTCACGGAGGAATGAGGGGTTCGATTCCCCTACGGGCTACAGAAAATCCCTGGCAAATGCCGGGGATTTTATTTTTCGACCAAAGCATTCTAGTTGCACTGAATTATTTTCAACAGGTTATTGATAAAAGTAAACTTATCAATATTCATTTTTTACCAACCGACAGTCCAAAAGATACTCCCAGAAGTCAATGGGTGTTGAATAATTTTTTGAAATTTTATTGCTTGAAAGATGATTCATCATCCTGTTTTCTAGTATATCCAAATCTATATCATCATAACTACTATATTGACATACCCAGTAGCCAAGTAGATAAATGATTTGATTAATATAAGCAAGAGTGCTCCTGTTTGTTGTTTTCCCGATGACGAATTCATTAATTAGATACATTTCTCTGTTCACAAAATTTTCAGGAAACTCATATCTGTTCAAAAGCTGTTTTAGGCGAACCTTAAACTCAGGGTAAGTTGTGCGAATCGTCTTGCCATGAGTTACGACCGTCATGAGAGAAGGCTCGTGAATATATAGCACAAGCATTTTGCCCCTGAAAGAAGATCCAATTATTGTAACATACCAGCTGTGTAATTGCTGATCTGCATCATGTTGGGTGATTAAAGTTTTACCCTCAATTTTACCCAAGTTGAGCAACTTACCAGTGGCATGCAGATGTATCATTTGCCTTTTTTTTAAATATACATATGTTTAGGCCTAAAATGTTAATTAATAACATAAAAATGCACACTAACAAAAAATTTGTTATTATGCATAATATTGTTATTATTGCAAGGTGAAAATACTACAAGACTATTTATTGGATACGTTTGGGGTCACTGTTTCACTGCAGATAGAAAGGGAAAGAGCAAAAGGGCTTCCCCTTTACCTGCGCAGTAATTACAATCTCTATTCGGGATCGCTGATGGGTCAAAAAATTATTTGGGCAGAAGTCAAAAACCTGGACGCCGCGACCCCGGAACAACTTAAAAAGCAAAGCCAGGTAGTAAAGGAAATACTAGGCAATGTGCCCGTCGTGTATGTATTTGATATCCTGGAGCCATGGCAACGCAAACGGCTGATAGAAAAAAAAGTTGGGTTTGCAGAGCCATTCAGGCAACTGTATATCCCTGAACTATTCACACTGATCAGAGATGGATATAGTAAGAAAAAAGGAATAACCGAAACAGGGATTAAATTGAAAGCACCTGCACAGCTTTTTTTGTTGTATCATCTGCAGGTTCAACGGCTGGATGGATTGCTTCTACAAGAAATTGCCAGCCTGCTTAACTATTCTGCAATGACCATCACAAGGTCCATTAAAGATTTGCTTTCCCATTCGTTAATGCGAGTTGAAGGTAGAAAAGAAAAGTCTGTCATCTTCGAATTTCAAGGAAAAGACCTCTGGGAGAAAGCATTGCCCTTTATGGTGAGCCCTGTCAGGGATACATGGTACATAGATGACAGGCCGCAGAACGAATATACCCGCGTTGGTGGTGAGAACGCATTAGCTTATTATAGTATGCTTTCCGAACCAAGACAGCATACGATTGTGATTGGTAAGGACGCATTCCGTATCAGCAAACTCCAACTTGGAAAGCTCGACAAAAAATTTGGCTTCAATAAACTGGAAGTATGGTATTACGATCCGACTATACTTTCAAAAGGAAATGAAATTGATAAATTATCCCTTTACCTCTCACTCAAGGAACATGAGGACGAGCGATTGCAGGGTGCATTAAAAAAAATGATAAATGAAATAGTATGGTTGTAGGAATGGATTTATTTGCAGAACACTTTCAATCACATACAAACCAATATATATTAATCGGTGGTGCCGCTTGCGACCTTCACTTTGAGAAAGTCGGTTTACCATTCAGAGCAACAAAAGACCTTGATATCATTCTGGTGGTAGAAGCACTGACGACAGAGTTTGTCGAACATTTTTGGGAATTCATCAAAGCAGGTGAGTATGTAATAGGACAAAGAGGAGATAAAAAACAGTTCTATAGATTTGAAAAACCTCAAGCCTATGGTTATCCAAGAATCCTAGAACTCTTCTGCCGGAAGCCAGATACAATTACTATACCGGAAGGATTCCATCTGACGGATATTACTACTGGTGAAGTAGCATCAAGCTTGTCAGCGATTCTACTTGATGATGAGTATTATAAATTCACCCTCGCCAATACAATAGTTTCAGAGGGATTGCATCATGCAAATGACGTTGCACTGATTGTTTTAAAGGCAAAGGCATTCATGAATAATCTTGCAAGAAAAAATGAGGGTCAAACTGTGCAAGAAGAGGATATTGAAAAACACTGGAAAGATGTCATTCGGCTAACCGTGGCGATCGATCCACAAAAAAATATAGATCTCCCGAATTCTATAAAAGAAGATCTTAGAAGCTATATCCAAATTGTAAGGGAAGGAAAGCCTGACGTTAAACAATTACTCAAAAATCTTGGCGCTGAGGAAAGCTCCTTGGAAGATATTTTTGAACAGTTAATATTAAGTTTCCAGCTTAGCTAAGTCTCGCAGGCTATTAAACTAGATATTGTAAATCATTAAGGCGGCTGAATCTTGAATTAAATTGTTCATAATCAATCCCTTAAGGGCTACCAAATAAAAGCCAGTCACACGACTGGCTTTTATATTTTGTATAACGCCTTTATTCAGTTTTCAATTATTTTAGAAAGAAGGCACTTTATTTGATCCAATAAGATCCTGTTTTTTTGATAAGTTATAAGGAATCTAGCTTCCTTTTCAAACTATCATATAGCTCTTTATGCTTGTTAGGATTAACGACTTTAATTTTTTCTAAGTTTATCAGTTTCCATTTGATAGAAGGGTATGCTTCAAAATTATAGGTTGACCAATCAGGGGCAACGTCCTTAAAAGCGAGTACAAATAATTTATCTTCCTCTGTTAATGATTCTTGCACAGTTTTAATCATTTTCTCTCTTATAAATTCATAATCTTCATATGTAAACTGCTCCTCCGACATGCCGGAAAATTGATTGTCCATTGCCAATCGCTGATCTTGCAGTTTTGGAAATAATATATCATGTATAGATCGATCGGCGCTAAGCAACCTAAACAGAAAACCTTCTTTTATCTCTTTACTAAATCCTTCTTCTTGTAAAAGTTGTTTTATATCGAAAATATCACGAGGATGTTGTCTGTCCATAGCAGCGCATACTTTACCACCATACAATTGTCCATTAGACACAACATTTATAGAACAGAAGGTATCAAACATTTTTTGCGCTTTTTCACAAAGTGTTTTTTCAGTAACAGATCCAATTAAACCTCTTACAATTTGGCTCACTTCAATTTTAATCATTGCATCATTATGTGACACCAATAATTTATGCAATTCAACTTTATGCTCTATTCTACTGCCCTGCAAACGTTTTTCAATACTCTTCTTGATTTTATTTAGCGCTTCTGAAATATTATTAAAAGACGTTTCCCTATCTTCAATTGGAATATAAGTAAGGTCAATATCCACCGAAAGTCTTGGCATATCACGATTAAACAAATTAATCGCGGTGCCTCCATGCAAGGCAAACCTTTGTTCTATAGCAATTTCAGGAATTACACTAAGTAATAAGGCTACTTGTTTATAGTAACGACTATTGCTCATTATTTGCAAGTGTTTTAGGTACCGTTATTTGGTATTTCGAAACATAGACACCCTCTTTCACAAGGCTTCTTTTCCCTTTTCCCAAATCCACTTTAGAAAGGTTTAAATATTTATACCAATTATGATTGTGTTTCTCTGCCATAAATAAAAACAGTCTTTTTACTTTTATAGATGTACATGCTTCTAAAAGTTCTTGCACTAGTGTGGGACGAAGGTCAATGAGGTTTTCCATTAGTTCATAACATTCCACTAGATCAAATTTTTCAGGAGCTAAATATAAACACTCCATGATGGCCCTTGCCGGCGATGCTACTTTTATTGAAAATCCGGTAAAAGAGAATTCATTCAACCCCAATTGCTTTGGTAGGAATGAACTGGCTTTATAATGTATTTTTTGATCCCATTTGTGTTTTTTAAACCATGCTGGT
>JBFYPP010000147.1:0-5428 GCA_041303255.1 Chitinophagia bacterium
GGCAAGCGAACCTGATGCAGCAATATGGGGTTCAGGTTACAAGTTTTAATGTAGACCTGTCAATTGAATCAGAAGTTAAACGGTTTGCGCAACAGGTATTGGAAGCAACAGCACATGTAGATATCCTGATTAACAATGCCGGTACTTATCAACCAGGCAGCACATACAATGAACCCGAAGGGCAGCTTGCGCAAACAATGGACTTAAACCTCTACTCTGCCTATCATTTAACAAGGGCAATTCTGCCCAAAATGATAGAAAGAAAACAGGGACATATTTTTAATATGTGTTCAATTGCAGCTTTAAAGGCATACGACAATGGTGGTGCTTACAGCATTAGCAAATGGGCACTGGCAGGATTTACAAAGAATTTAAGAGAGGAAATGAAGCCCTACAACATCAAGGTGAGTATGATACATCCAGGAGCTACTTATACTCCCTCCTGGGAACAATCTGGAATAACGCCAACAAGGTTCATGAAGCCAGATGATGTTGCAAAAATGGTGCTTGCATCATGCAAGCTATCAGCACAGGCCTGCGTTGAGGAAATTACCATGCGACCACAGCTGGGAGACATCTAGCTTTAAGCATCATTAAATTTATATCCTACGCCCCTAACAGAATGAAAATGTTTGGGCTCACGAGGATCCGGTTCAAAGTATTTTCTAAAACTTAAAATAAAATTATCGATTGTTCTGGTTGTTGGAAAAACCTGGTAACCCCAAACCGCCTGAAGTATTTTTTCTCGTGATACAACTTCATTTTTATATTCTATCAACAACTTTAACAGCATAACCTCTTTCTTGCTCAAACTCAAATTTTCGCCACGAGTATTGGTGGCAGTCTGTGCCCTAAAATCAATTGCGTTGCCACCAAAAATGTATTGCTCTCCTACGCTGGATGTGTCTTGTAACTTTCTGTTCTTTTCAATCAGTTTTTCAATTCTCAAAAGAAGTTCTTCTAAATTAAAAGGCTTTGTGAGGTAATCATCAGCCCCGCGCTTCAACCCCATCACCCTATCAGCACTTCCAGACCTGGCACTCAACATAAGCACAGGGGTATCGATATTTTTCAAGCGTATGGATTCGCAAACATCAAATCCATCTACTTCAGGAAGCATTACGTCTAATATGATGAGGTCAAAATATCCCTCTTCTACTTTTTTTAATGCGATAGCACCATTATCTGCGCAAGTAACTTCGTACCCTTCCAATTCCAGGTTCAGTGTGAGGGCTTCTTGAAGATTCTCTTCGTCCTCTACTACTAAGATGGAGGCTTTAAATTCACCCATTATGATTCATGTTTTGGTAAAGCAATTTTAAAAACACAGCCTTGAGGCTGATTATCCATCAGTGTTAATGAGCCCTTGTGGTCTTCCACAATTTTGTTGCTTAGGTAAAGTCCAAGTCCTGTTCCTTTGGTCTTTCTCACCCTTTCATCTTCAAGCCTGTAGAATTTCTCAAACACTTTAGACTTATCCTTGTCCGGAATTCCTAGTCCCTTATCCGCCACTGCAATTACAATTTCTTCTTTATTCTCAACAAGAGCAACCGTTATGGAGGAGTCGGCCACCGTATATTTTATTGCATTTTCAATCAAATTGTTAAGCACCAACCTTACCAAAAATTCCTCTCCATAGCATATGATATCTGCGGGGACATTTAGCTCAAATTTTCTAATTGGGTATCGTTTTGCAAAGGAACCGACAGCACCCAAAACCATTAAAGAGCAGTTAAATTCTTGTTTATTGGACTGGTAACCGCCAGACTCCATCTGAGAACTTAGTAAAATATTGTTACACAACATGTCTAGTCGCTCTGTTTCGTTGATGGCATCCCCCAATAATTTCTGTTGTTTTTCTTCACTCAGTTGGTGTCTCTTTAAGGTTTCCAAGGTGAGCTTGGTGACAGCAATTGGTGTTTTTAATTCATGGGTAACGGCCAACATGAAATTCTTCTGTTGCAAGTGGTAGCGAATTTGACGACTCACCGCGCCATATACGAAGATGGCGCCCAATACAGTAAAAATTAGAAATGTCATTCCTTCACCAATAAACTGCTTTGCATTTCTATCATGGGCATCTTGTGCTTCTTCCATTGTTGTTTCACCACCAAATCCCTTTTGAATTTGCTCTTGTTGGTAGCTCAGCATCTGGTCATTTTGTTGGTCGAGTTCAAAATACCACCAACCCAAGGCCGCAATCAAGTAAACCAACAGGAGCCAGTATACATAAATGATCATTTTGAGTGGTATCCTGTCAAATAAATTCTTCATCTCAATTTACTTTTTCAACCCTTAGTCCAACATTAAAAACATGTTGTAAAGGCTCAACCCGCATATCGTGCGCAATCTTTATTGTATACAATCCAGTTTTACTGAACCTCACTGGTTCTCTGTACAACAAAACGCGGTGATCGTGTAAATCATCCATCCCAGAACCCAACCATTTATTATCGGTAGCCAATGGCACATCAAACCTGTCTTCTCTTTCAACTGACTCTCCAGGTAGTTTGCTTTTGAGTTTGATCCACACATTGTTGTATTCATAGGCATCTGCATGCCTAATGATAAAATAGACCTGGTAATTGGAGGTGGTGTCTTTTACATCAAAAGAAAATTCTGGCTGGTTGGTATACGACCAAGCGTGGTCTGGCATGAAATGCACTTTCTCATACAAGCCAGATTCACTGCAAGCAGAAAAAAAGAAAGAGACCGAAAGTATCAGGATCCATCTGATTAACATAGCACAAAGTTAGGTATCATTCGGTTACCGGAATCAAAAGAGCAAGATCAAAGAATGTTCAGCACTTGTTCTTTTGCTTTTTCGAGTTCGTCTTTCATCTCCACCACTGATTTTTGAATTTCAGCGTCATAGGCTTTTGAGCCAGTTGTGTTGATTTCGCGACCAATTTCTTGTAGCAGGAAAGAGAGCTTTCTACCCTTGGCTATTTCTTGCTCATTTAAGAGTGTCCTAAAATAAGTGCAGTGGTTGGTCAACCTCACCTGCTCTTCAGTAAGGTCGATTTTTTCTATATAATAAATGAGTTCCTGTTCAAAACGATTCATATCTACATTGTCTTTACCCACTTGCTCATCTAAAAGCTTGAGTATAGACTCCCTAATTTTAACCTTACGAGAAGGGTCTAAGGCAATTACTTTTTTCTGACTCTCTTCAATATTTGCGATTCTCAGCAACAGTTCTTTTTCCAATGCGGCGCCTTCATCCATTCTGTGTTTATTGATCATGACCATGGCCTCTTGCAATACCTCTTTAAACACAGGCCATTCAGTGTCTCCCAATACATCAGTTGAGTTGGCTACTACTTCTGGTAAACGAAGAATAGAAGCCAGCAATTGGCTATCGTCTGCTTCGAGTTGATCTGCCAAGGACTTTAATTGTTTAAAATAAGAGGCTGCAAGGTCGAGGTTTATGGATGATGGCTTAGCAGCCCCGTGTTGTTTTATAGAAACAGTACACTCAACACTTCCTCTAACTAATTTTTCTGAAAGCATGCTTCTGATCTCGAATTCAAAAGGCTTTAATTGAAGCGGCAGTTTCAACAAAAGTTCGAACTGCTTTCCATTAAGCGAACGGATTTCAATTAGGAAATTCTTTTCGTTGATGGAACGCTCAGCCCTTCCATAACCTGTCATCGATCTTAGCATAAATAAAATTTAGTGCAATGTAAGTATAAAAAAATAGCGTCCGGTGGAAACCGGACGCTGATATATAGATGGGTTAATAAGTACCGGGAATAAATTCCCTTCACAATATTATAGATATATTTTATGACGAGAAAATTTTTTCTATATTATTTTATGCACACTTTATTCGAGAGATGTGAATTACCACACCAATTGTTACAAATGCATCCCTGATATTTACTAAGTATACATAGCAGTATCTTTGTAAAAAATTAGCAAGTATGAAATTTCCATCGCCTGTTTCTGTTACGTGGATTGCCGAATTAATCAATGCAAAAATTGAAGGCAATGAAAGCGGACTCTGTTTGGGCATCAACGAAATTCACAAAGTAGAAGAAGGTGATCTTGTATTTGTAGACCACCCAAAATATTATAAAAAATGTATTGATTCTTCAGCCAGTTTTATCATCATCGATCAATCTACTGAATGCCCGTCCAGCAAGACTTTGCTGATTGTTGAACAACCTTTCGAGGCTTACCAAAAAATCGCAGAACACTTCCGTCCTTTTCACCAACAAACATCCATGATACATCCTTCTGCAACCATAGGAGAAGGAACTGTATTGGCGCCAAATACGTTTATTGGAGAAGAAGTAATCATTGGAAAAAACTGCACCATACATCCAAACGTTACCATTTTATCACACTGTATACTTGGAGACAATGTGGTGGTACAATCTGGTACAGTAATTGGATCAGATGCCTTTTATTATAACTCAAAAAAGAACAGACCCGTTTGGTATAAAAAAATGAAAAGTTGCGGAAGGGTAATACTTCATAACCAAGTTGAACTGGGTGCAGGTTGTACAATTGACAGGGGAGTAACGCACGATACCATCATTGGTGAAGGAACAAAACTAGACAACATGGTGCATATCGGACATGATGTGGTAGTTGGAAAGAACTGCTTGTTTGCTGCACAAGTTGGTATTGGAGGGGCTACGGTGATTGAAGATGGTGTGATACTGTGGGGACAAGTTGCAGTAAACAAGACATTAACCATTGGTGCAAATGCAGTAGTTATGGCAAAATCGGGTGTCCCATCTAGTTTAGAAAGCGGCAAGGTCTATTTTGGTTATCCTGCTGAAGAGGCAAATACAAAAAAAAGAGAACTGGTTTGGATTAAAAGAATTCCTGAAATGTGGGAGATGTTGAAGAAAATCAACAACAAAGAATAAGCATTCAATCGTAGATCGCTAACAAAAAGAGTGAGTCGATTTTCTCAAAGTCTATTTAAATAAAAATCACAAGACTCTTTTATTGTTTGGTTAAGTGGCCTAAACGAAAAGTTAGGTAGTGCATTAAGCAACTTAAGGTTGCTGAATTTTACTTTTTGTTGTGCAGTTTCCGCTGTTTCTTTGGTGAGCAACGGATCTTGTCCGCTTAGTCGGCCTTTAATGGCTTCCAATCTCCAAACCAATGCAGCCAACCATGGAGTTACTTTTCGAGTTGGTGGTTTTTTACCAAACCCTTCCGCCATTGCAGTAAACAAGTCCTTATACCCCCAATTCTCTGCAGATACAATAAATCGTTCACCAGAAATTGAGCTATCCATCAACAGCACCATCACCTTAGCCACATCATAGGCATCAACAAAACCACTGGTTCCCTCAGTGTACCAGGGAAACTCATTATAGGCATTCTTAAAAGTAGCAGCAGAGCCCGAATTCCAATCACCCTTACCCAGAATGATGACTGGATTTACAATGGCTGCTTCAAGTCC